>JBEKXM010000100.1:0-10686 GCA_049512115.1 Tepidisphaeraceae bacterium
AGAGGAGCCATCGGAGAAGCCAGAGAATGGCGCGGGAAGGTTCGGAAGCCTGCCGAGTACGGCGAGGCCAGGGGCGCACGGGGGCGAAAAAGATGGCCAGGAAGCCGGCTTCCAGAAGCAGCGCGTCCCACTGGAAGGACAGGAAATTCTGTCCCGCGACGGTCAGCGAGAGATAGAAGGTGAAGAGAACCGCCAGTGCGGGCAATTGCGCAACGCCGGCGACGAGCAGCAGCGAGGCGGCAACGCCGCCGGCGCAGAGAAAATGAAGAAATCCATCGCCGGCGTTGAACCAGCAAAGCGTGGGGAATTCCCAGTATCGTTCGTTGCCGATCACGCTTTGAAGTTCGTGCAGAAATGTTTGAATGGGCAGGATTCCGCGGCTTCCGATCAGGCCGTCGATCTGAACCCAGAGCGAGACAAATGCGATCAAATAGACGATTCCGAGCAAGCGGAGGAAAAGTTGGCGGGTGAGGCGATAGCTGGCCGGCTGCGTTCCGGGACCGATCAACAGGAGATCGAGGCGGTCGGCGGCAGCGCGGTGGGCGGCGACGGTCGCGTAAGCCGTTTCCGCGACGCTGGCGAAGCCGGGGACTTTTTCGTAGAAGAATCGCAGCCATCGATGTCGGCCGGCCAGCGCCAGTGCGCGCGAGACGGCTTGGGCGCCGCGCGAAATGCGGCCATCCCGCTCAACCAGATGGACCGCTTTTCCAAACGCGCCGGGATCAATTTGGGGAAAACGATGCGCGGCCTGCTGATAAGGCTCGAAATCGAGGGCGCCCGCGGTGATGGACTTCCATCGCTCGATCCAGCGGCAACAGAAGGGACACTGGCCGTCATAGATGAGGACCGGACGATTGGTCATCTCCGCCATGCCAGTCTTGTACCGCGCGGAAGGCGGTTTCCGCACGCCGGAAGGCGGGCAAGGACATCAGATGGGGGATGGCGGATTGCGCGGAAGTCACCGCGAATTTCATTGATTTTTAATGGAATGGCCGCAGAATAGGGCGGCCGTCGATGTGGGCCGGCGCGCGCGGCAGTACGCACTAGGTGCTGATGGCTGGATCAATGATGAGCAATTCTTTCTTATCCGCGCGACGGATTCTGGCCGGGCTTTTGCTCATGGGGTTCATTCTCGTGGGGCTGGTGGGAAGCAACCGGATTCCAATCATCGACCGGGATGAGGGGTGGTACACGCAAATCTCGCGGACCATGCTGAGGAGCGGCGATTGGGTGGTGCCGCGGTTCCGTGGTGAGGTTTTTCCCGGGAAGCCGGTGCTGGCATTCTGGTGTCAGGCGGCGTCCATGGGCGTATTCGGCGCGACGCCGTTCGCGGCGCGGCTGCCCTCGACGATTTCCGGGCTGCTGACGCTTGGCCTGGTCTGGTGGGGGGTGAGGAGAACCGCCGGTGAGAAACGCGCGTTGTGGGCAACTTTCGTCTTGAGCAGCAGCCTGTTGTTTATGGTGATGTCGAAGTTGGCGCTGACGGATGCCGAGTTGCTGCTGTGGATAGTGATCGGTGAGATAAGCCTGGCAGCGCTGTACATGGGGAAGCGAAATTTCTGGATCGCGGCGGTTCTCTGGATCGCATTGGGCCTGGCGTTGATGACCAAGGGTCCGGTGGCAATTGGCATGTTTGCCGGAACGGCGGCAGCCCTGGCGCTGATCGACGTAGGACGGGATTTTTTCTCCATGGCGGCCTGGCGGCGGGCGACGAGTTGGTGGTGGGCGACGCGGCCGTGGCTTGGCGTGGCGATCGTTGTGGCCGTCGTGTTGCCGTGGGCGATGATGGTTCACGCGCGGTCGCCCGGTTTTTTGGCCAGCACGCTAGGAACCGGCATGCTGGGGCCGATTTTCGTGAAACCGCTGGACGGCCGCGGGTCGATGCATGGGATATATCTGCTGCTGATCTGGCCGGGCTTCGCGCCTTGGAGCATATTGTTGCCGACCGCGGTGTTGTCCGGCTGGAGGCATCGGCGGCTACCGGTCCTGCGGTTCTGTTTGGCAGCCCTGATCGGCCCGTTGTTGGTAATCGAGGGAGTGCAGCAGAAGCTGATGCACTATCTGCTTCCGCTGTTGCCGCCATTGGCGGGGCTGTCGGCGGACGTGATCGCGCGGGCGGTGCGCAATGTCCGCATCATGCGGCCTCGGGGCTGGAAATGGGGAGTGACGACATGGGGAATTGTCGTGGGCTGTGCAGGCTTCCTGCCCTGGACGCTTGTGGGACGGTTTCGGGGCCTTCCGTATGCGGGGATGACGTTTCTCTCGGCGATGGTGTTGACCGTGGTGGGATTTACGATGTGGTTTATGTTCACGCGGCGTGACCGGGCCGCGTTCGTGGTCATGGGGATTGGATCCCTGAGCGTCGCGGCGATCTTCATGGCGCTGGTGCTGCCGGCCTTTGCGCCCCTGAGCGCGTTGCGTCAGGCGGTCGGCGCGATGCGCGACGCCGGACTTGATCGGACACAACCGGTGGCGCTAATCGGCTATTCCGAGCCGTCGATCACGTTTTATCTGGATGAGCAAGGCAAAGTGTATCCGACCGACTATCTCCAGACCCATCCGGCCGAGCAGTGGCCGCGCTGGATGATTCTTTCATCCAGCGTGTGGGGCCGTTTACCGCCGAAGGATCGCGATCGACTTTGGGCCGTCGGGGAATTTCAAGTGCTCAGCGGGGGAAGCAGCCGTGGGAGCGGAACCATCGTCGTCGCCAAGACGCGGGCGGCCGAAAGTCAGGCGCGCAGGCCGGGAGGCTTGGAGACAAACCCATCGGCGCGGTCATCGCCGGTGATGGAAGCAATGGCGTCCGCCAGGCGATGAAAGTCTTCGGCGACGTTGTAAATCTGACAGCATGGGCGGAGGCAGGTTCTTCCGGCCCAGCGCAGGACCGGGACTTCGATGCGCTCGCGGTCGTGGAGCCGGCGTTGCAGGGCCTGGATTTGCTCATCTGAGAGCCGGTCCAACGGCGGAGGGAGCGCCACCGTTGCCATTGAGCCGAGCATCGAACCGTCCATGGGGCTGATGGACGGGACATTCCATCGGCCGCAAAGCAACTGATTCACCCAGACGGCCATGGCGTGATTGTGCGAGATTATTTTTTCCCAGCCGATCCCGGCCATGTATTCGATTGCGCGGGGCACACAGAGCCAGGCGGCCAAATCGCGCGTTCCCTGCCAGTCAAATTCCTTGCTCATGCCCTGGCGGAATTGATGGCTGATGACCAGGGGATGAATCTCCGATTGCCGGTCGGGCCGGCACCACAAGAACGCGCAGCCCTTGGGCGCGCAGGCCCATTTGTGGAGATTGCCGGCGTAATAGGCCGGGGCGAGCGCGGTCACGTTGAGATCGAGCATGCCGGGGGCATGAGCGCCGTCCACGAGCACGTCGACGCCGCGGTCGGCGCAGCCCGCGAGGATCCCTTCGATCGGGAAGACCAATGCGGTGGGCGAAGTGACGTGATCGATCACCAGCAGTTTGGTGCGCGGCGTCAGGGCATCCAGAATCGCTTGCTCGATGACGCGGGGCGATTCGACGGGCACGGGAACGTCCACTTCGCGATAGGCGGCGCCGGTTCGATCGGCGACGTATTTCATCGCCTGGCGGACGGCGTTGTAAACATGGGAACTCGTCAGCAGCTCATCGCCCGCCGAAAACCGCAGCGAACGAAGAACGCAGTTGATGGCTTCGGTGGCGTTGGTGACGAGTCCGAAATCCCGGGGGTTCATTCCGAGCCAATCGCCGATCGCATGCTTGGCGGTGTCAATCAGTTCCGCTCCCCGCCGCGCCAGCAGCTCGATGGGATCGGCCTCGATTCGCTCGCGCCAGCGGGTGTGCTCGTCAAAAACGATGCGGGGCGTCGCTCCGAACGAGCCGTGGTTGAGAAACGTTAAATCGGCCGCGATCAGAAAATCCGAGCGGAGGTTGGGGCCTGGTGGAGAGGGTGGTTTTTGATTTTCAATCGCCATTCGATCTGCTCCGATACAGATTACCGCGAAGGAGCGAAGCAGCTCAGCGCAGGTTTTGCCCGCAACCCAAAGAATTTTACCGCGAAGGCGCGAAGGACGCGAAGTTGCGCGAAGGTAAAATCAACTCTTGTTTTCTGCTTCGCGTAACTTCACGTCCTTCGCGTCTTCGCGGTAACGCATTTGAAGATAGGCCATACAGCGGCGAAGAATCCCTCACCCGTCCTGGTCGCCGAACATGTCGGCAAACAGGTCTACCCCGTCGTCTTGGCGACGAACAATCCTCTCTACGCTATCGCGACGACCGCCCGTGACCTGCGCGCTAAGGAGGTGATCCTGGGCGTCAGCGAATATTTGCACGGCGAGACTCAGCTTGAGCAGTTCGCCCTCGCCAGGGGAAGCGCCACCGTCGAGCCGCAGTTCTATTCGATGGCCAATCAACCCACGATCCGAATCATTGGCCCGCAGCTTGAACTGAGATATCAGATGGAGTGATCGAGGCCGATCCTTGTGGCCAGCCCGCCGCTCGGCATCGGAAGCTGAATCGGCATCGCCAGAGAAACGCAACCCGGCCCCGGCGATAGCGCCGGGGCCGGGTTTGTTTCATAAGCCAACCCGGACCTTCTCACGCGATGATCTTATCGCGCAAGCCGCCGTAGACTATCCCGCGAATCAGCTCCTCCCGGTAAAATTCGTGCGGAAAACCCAGCGGAACCGCGCTGACCTCGTCGAGCAACCGAAGCTGCTCGCGATCAAGCTTCAACTCCAGTGCGGCCAGGTTGTCGTGAAGCTGGGCGATCTTGCGGGTACCGATGATGGGAATGATCGGCTGATCCCGATGCAAGAGCCACGCCAGCGCAACCTGCGGTGCGCTTCGCCCGAGTTGCTGGGCCACTTGTGTGACGGCGGCGACGATTTGTTCCGCGCGCTCTCCACCGCGCTTCCTGGGTTTCATCATCTCCGAGCTGAAGCGCCCATCCTTGACCTGCGCGCCGCTTTGATATTTGCCGGAAAGTACGCCGCCGGCCAGCGGCGACCACGCGGTTATCCCCAGGCCCAGCGCCTTGGCCATCGGCAGCAATTCACGCTCGACCGTGCGCTCGATCAGGCTGTATTCGATCTGGAGTCCGACGAACTTCCCCCAGCCGCGGTATTCCGCCAGCGTGTTGGCCCGGGCGATCCACCACGCCGGCGCGTCCGACACGCCCGCATAAAGCACCTTGCCCGAGCGAATGAGGTCCTCAAACCCCCGCATCACTTCCTCGACCGGGGTAATCTGGTCCCAAATATGCAGCCAATACAGGTCGATGTAATCAGTCCCCAGCCGCTTCAGGCTCCCCCCGATCGCCTGGAACATGCTCTTGCGATGATTTCCCGCGGCATTGGGGTCTTTGCCGGGCTGCGCGTTGGTGTACTTCGTGGCCAGCACGACTTCGCCGCGATGGCCGCGCACGAACTCCCCGACGAATTTCTCGCTGCTTCCCAGGGTGTAGAGGTTGGCGGTATCGATGAAATTTCCGTCGGCCTCGCGGTAGGCCTCGTACATTTTGCGCGCCTCATCCTTGGCCGCGCCCCAGCCCCAATCTTCACCGAAGGTCATCGTCCCCAGACAAATCTCCGACACCCGAAGCCCGCTATCGCCCAACAGCCGGTATCGCATACGCACTCCTTCCAGGCAGGAAGCCAATAACAAAAAGTGTTTACGTGGTCGTGGGTTTATATTGCCGTGAAAGCGGCAAAGTCAAACGAAGCAAGACTGAAAGCGAGCCTTGCCTTTCCTTCGCGTCCTTCGCGCGGGCAGGCGGAGCCTCCCGGCCTTCGCGGTAGACCTTCCAGATTGATTACCGCGAAGGCGCACATCGCTGGCTGCGCCCCCAACCCCGATAACAATCCTGCGCAGTCGCCAAGCATTGGGTTCATGACACCGTTGGCAATACTGCAAGACGGAAGATTTTTATCGGTTATGGTTTTCGTGCCGTCCGGCAGCGTCGACTCGAATATCAATGGGCGTCGGCGCTGTTTAGACTGCTGGCTGGCCTGTTTACGTTCGCACCTGCCGTCTACACGCGTAAAGAAGATCGAGTCGCCGCCTTCGGCGGCAAATGCTGATGAGTTTCGAGCTCACGCTCGACCTCAACCGTCCTTCGCAGCCCGCCTTGTCCGACCTCCTTTGGAAGATACCGAATTCCGCTCTCTGCGCATCCGCCAGGGAGGTCGGACAAGCGGGGCTGCGACGGTTGAGGTCGAGCGTGAGCGCGAAACTCATCAGCAATGGCCGCGGCACGCGGCGACTCCTGCCTTCCCCTTTTGCAGACGGCCGTCACGAACGTGAACAGGCAAGCCAACGGTTCGCGCATCGGCGACGCCTTGTCACATACGAGCCCATGCCGCCGGACGCCACGAAAATCGCGACCGATCAATCTCTTGTGCATCCATTCGCCGTCGCCGTCTCACCCACGCACCCCCAAAACGTGCATGGCGTGCGCAAACCTTAACGGATTGTGCCACAGGGCGGCCACGGTTGATTCACTTGGGCTTTCTTCGCGCTCCTCGTTGATATCCTCCAAAACTTCCCCGCGCCGCGAAGAGTTTGGAAGCTATCAACGAGGGAAATGCATGAGGATTATTGCCCTCAATCCTGCCCTGGCAATGTGGATTCGTCGGCGGATTCGGACGCCCCGGGGTCGCGCAGGTGAATGACCGGCAGAATGCAGGCGACCATTTCGTCCAACGACAACTCGGCCGAATTGAGCGTCATCGTGAAATTCTGCGGCTCGAGAGATTTCCCCGGCCAAAACTGGCGATAAAATATGGTGCGGCTCCGGTCGACTTCCGCGAGGCGTTTGGTGGCGGCGGGGAGCGAAAGGTTAAACGATTCGGCCGTCGTTTTGATGCGGTATTCCAACGGGGCAACCAGGCGGAGGTGAATGCCGCCCGCCAGGCCGGCGGTGATGAACCGCCCGCCGCGGCCGACGATGATCGCGTGTCCCGCCGTCGCCAGCGCCCGGATCGTGCCGGCCACTTTCTTGAATACGCCCACGTCGGACGGCGTCACGTGCTGCGAGAAGCTCGCCACCAAATCGTTCAGCCAGTTGTGCGGCCGCTCGTCTACCGTCTCGACGGCCCCCTTTTTCAGATGATATTCGGTCGAGACTTTCTCGACCAACTCCTGGTCCCACGCCGACCAGTCGCTCGGGCCGTGGGCGTTGAGCCGCTCGGCCAACCGCTGCGCCAGGGGGACGCCGCCCGCACCCGGCTCACGGCTGATGGTCAGGAAGACCCTGGCCAATTTTTCCGCCGCGTGCCGGCGTTCGGGATTGTTATAGGTGTGCAGCGCGACGTTCAGCGCGCCGTGCACGGAATGAAAAGTTGACCCCGACCAAAACGGGAATTGAGCGGGCATAGCAACCTCGCTTTCCAAGTATCGCCATTTTCCCGCCAAGTCGAAGGAGATGTCAATCGGATGGCGACCGATTTGGGGCGTAGGACGAATCACCTATGCCTTGGAATCGATCCGCTTGCGGCGCATCAGCAAGCCGGCTCCGGCCGCACAAAGCACCCCAACAGAGGCTGGTTCGGGAATTGTGCCCGGCTGGAAATCGATCAGGACGATTTCGTTGGGGTAAAGGCTGTCAGCATATTCGACCGTGAAGTATCCGGAACCATCGGCCGTCTCCAATGTCCCGCCATCCGCGACGTTCAAGAACGATCCGGTCAGGCTGTCCAGCGAATTCACGTCCAACACGGTGAATATGTCCGAACTTGAGGGCAGGTAGCCATTGGCCAGCGTCACCACCAGATTGCCGGCGAGCGTCATATTGCCGTTGATTGTCAGCGATTCGTCGCCAAGCTGGAATGCAAGCGTGGACGGATCGGAAGAGAGGATCACGTTGCCGTTGATGGTGCCGGTGCCAGTGAGAATGCCGTCGGCGACATCGAGTTCGCCGGTGATTGGGGAGCCGGACGAATCATCGTAAAGAGAGAGGATTCCGCCGTGCACTGCGATGGTTCCGTGGTTGATGAACGAGGTGTAGCTGATAGTCAGGGCGTTTCCGCTGGCGATCTGGACAAGGCCGTTGTTGATGAAATTGTCGACGGAAATCGTGGAAAGTACGGATGGTGGCGGCGGGCCAAGGATAGTGATCTCGTTGTAGCCGTCGGCGTTGATAGCTCCGTTGTTGATCAGCGAGTCGCCGGCGTTGTAGTTTTCGAACTGCAAGCCGGTAAACCCCGCATGGACGGTTACGTTGGGCCCAAGAGTGAGAGTTTGCGGGCCGTTTGAAGTTGGGCCGCTGGGATAGATGGTTCCTTCGTCGGTAATGTTCAGGTTGTCTATTGTCTGGCTGGGGCCGTCAAAGCGGACACGGCCAAAAACGACGTCCAAGTTGTGGTCGGCGATAGTGATCCCATTTTGGATATTCAGCGGTCCGGGCCCGAAGTCGACGGACAAATCTCCTCCGATGATGGTGACGCCGTTGAGCGTGGCGGACATACCGGGTTCAAGGCTTCCGGAGCTTAGATCAATGACACCGCCCATGATGGTGCCGTCGAGGATGAAGTTACGCGGGATTACGAAGGTGGCAGAAGTGTTGTTTAAGGTGCCCCAAATATCGAGGATGCTGGTGGAGTCAACTTGGAAGTTGCCCATGTCGGCGGTTGTAAAGTTGCCGCCTAACCGGACGATTGATTGGTCAATCACGCGGATAACGCCGGCATTAGTCCACTGGCTACCGAAACCAAACCAGGGGCCGAGGGTCAGGCTTCCGTCGTCGGCGGTAATGATGCCGGTGGGGCCATTGCTCCAGTTGCTGGCATCAATATTCAAGTTGCCGCCGTTCGTGGCGTTGGCGACGCTATTGTTGGTGAAGTTGCTGGAATTAATATTCAAGGTGCCGCCATTCGTGGCGTTGGCGACATTGTTGTTGGTGAAGTTGTCAATGGAGACGGTCACGCTGCCATGACCGTCAGCGTTGATTATGCCGTTGTTGATCAGCGAGTCACCGGAGTTGTAGTTCACGAACTGATTGCTGAAAAACGGTCCGGGACGGACGGTTACGTTGGGACCAAGCGTGAGAGTTTGCGGACCATTTGAAGTCGGGCCACTTGGATAGATGGTGCCTTCGCCCGTGATGTTTATGTTGTCTATGGTCTGGCTGGGGCCGTCAAAGCAGGCGGCGCTGCCATTACTGATGTCCAAGTTGTGGTCGGCGATACTGATTCCGTTTTGGATGGTCAGCATTCCGTAATTGACGTGCAAATCTCCACCGGTAACGGTGACGCCGTTGAGCGTGCCGGGACCTGGAAAGACGTTGCCGGCGCTTGCATCGATGGTCCCGCCGATGATCGTGCCGTAAAGATAGACCCCATGGGCATGAGGGAATGAGAGGGTGGCGGAAGTGTTGGTCAAGATGCCGTCCAGCCGAATGTCGCTGGTGGAGTCGACTTGAACATTGCCGATATCCGCCGTTGTAACGTTGCCGCCCAGCATAAGAGTTGCAGAGTTGATCGCTTGAATAATGCCGGCGTTAGACCAATGGTCGATGGGATTATTGTAATCGCCCAACCACACGAAAGCGTTGTCCGCGGTAACGATGCCAGTGGGGCCATTACTCCAATTGGCGGAATAAATGCTCAAGGTGCCGCCCTTCGTGGCTTCGGCGATGTTATTGTTGGTGAAGTTGCCAGTCGTGACCCATAGGGCACCCAGAGGACTGTCAGCGTTGAGCGTGCCGTTGTTGATGAGCGAATCAATACCGGGGTAGGCGTTGTCCGTGAATACTATGCCGCTATGGACGGTCACGTGGGAACCAAGCGTCAAGGTTTGGGGCTGTGGGGGGTAGTTTGGGCCACCAGGATAAATATAGGCGATGGCGCCGGGGGAGCCCACGGTCATGTTGAGGTTGTCAATCGTCTGGCTGGACCCGTCGAAAAAGACGCTTGCATCAGTGCCCAGGACCAGATTGTGGTTGTCCATCGTCAAGCCATTCTGGATGATCACACGGGCGTACCTGTCTACCGTCTGCAAATCGCCGCCGGTGACGGTCACGCCGTTGAGCGTGCCGTTTTCGATTTGAAATTGGCCGGAAGCGGAAAGATTCACGGTGGCGTTGGCAATCGTTCCTCCGTTCAGGTCATAGGCTCCGGCATTGATGTCGATCTGGCCAGCCGTGAGCGTTCCGCCAGTATGATCGAGGGTGGCATTGGCGTTGTTGAGCGTGAGACTGTCTATCGTGGTGTCGGAGTTGAGCGTAACGCTGTATGGACCACCGCCATCGGTATCGATTAATGCCTGATAATCGGTCCCCGTCGGCGTGCCGTTATTCGGATAGTTCGGATTGGTGGACCATTGCGTCGGATCGGTCCAATTGCCTGAAGCGCCGATCCAGGTTGCCGTCGTATCGGCGGCGGCGCGCTTGGAAAAGCCGTTGAATGTTGCCGACGCGACGATGGCGGCGATAACCCATTTGCGACATGAATTGTTGCGATGCATCTTCCGCTCCGCTGGAATGAGTTGAAACTTCCCGAGCCCCTCCAATCAGCCGTCCTACTCCTATGACTACAGTCGTCAAGCAGTAAATTGCATTTTCTTCTGCAAATGATGCGCAAATCTGCCGCGGGTGGTTTCGCAAAATGCGCACGCCGGGTGTGAGATTCCGTCGAATTCGTAAATTAGAAGCGGATCAACCGGCCAACGATAGCATCTCTGCTTCTATAGGATTCAGTTGGA
>JBEKXM010000101.1:0-10668 GCA_049512115.1 Tepidisphaeraceae bacterium
AGCGAGCAGCGATATCTCCTGATCGAAGAACTCATTCAGAAGCACGGGCGTACTCCAGAACAGGCTATCCGGGTCGCGCAAAAACTCCTGGACCGCATCATCTTCATCGCCTTCTGTGAGGACCGCGGACTGCTGCCGAAGAGGCTGTTGGAAAACACCTGGAAGAGCGTCCCGCCGCTGGCCCGCGCGGGGGTGCGATGGCGCAATTTCCTGGACGTATTCCACTTTGTGGACAAAGGGCACGAAAATCTCGACCTGACTGCTGGCTACAATGGCGGACTATTCGCCGCCGACGAGGAAATCGACAAGCTCGACCTCTCCGACCGCTGGACCGACATTTTCAAGAACATCGGCGAATTCGATTTTGCCGAAGACGTCAATGTCGACGTTCTCGGGCATATCTTCGAAAAATCGATCACCGAATTAGAGAAACTCCGCACCACCGGCTTCTTCGCCGCGCAGACAGCCGGCGAAGGCGCCCCTGCGATGCCAAAGAGCGCGGAGCGAAAGCGCTTCGGCATCTTTTACACGCCCCCCGCATTCACCACTTTCATCGTCCGCCGCACCGTCGGCTCGCTAATCGAAGAGCGACTTGCAGAACTCGCCAAAACTCATAACGTCGACCCCGATCAATCTCTTAAGAGCCCGCGCTCCGAGGCGTTCGCCGCCTACTGGCAGGCCGCGCTGGACGCCGTGCGGCAGATTGCAATCGTCGATCCCGCCTGCGGCAGCGGCGCGTTTCTGATCCAAGCGTATGAGCTTCTCCTGGAAAAATACGAGATGATTGTCGACCACCTTTCCTATCACACGAACCAGCCGACCAGCACTTGGTCTTCGGCAATTCCCGAAATGATCCTCGCGGAAAACCTCCACGGCGTGGACCTCTCCCCACAAGCCGTGGAGATCACACAACTGGCCCTGTGGATTCGCTCCGCCCGTAAGGGCCGGCGGCTCGATGACTTGACCCACAACATCATCTGCCGCAACAGCCTCGTCGGGGACAAGGCCGTCGATGAGCGGGCAATGAATTGGAAGCAGGAGTTCCCCAACATCTTCGCCCGCAAGTCTCCCGGCTTCGACGTGGTGATCGGCAATCCGCCGTGGGAGCGGATGAAATTGCAGGAGCGCGAGTTTTTCGCTCTTTCCGCGCCGGAGATCGCCAGCGCTGTCAACGCTGCCGACCGCCGCAAGATGATCGAGAAACTCCAGAACCTGACCCCGGCGCTCTACTCGACTTACGTCGCGGCCAAAGCGAAAGCGGAGAAGGCCCTGGCCCATGTGCGCGAAAGCGGGGATTTCCCGCTCACCGGCAAAGGGGACGTGAATCTGTACATGCTTTTCGCCGAACTGGCCGGGCGCATCGTCCGTTCGACTGGGATCGTCGGGATTCTCGTCCCCTCCGGCATCGCCACTGATGATACCACCAAGGATTACTTTTCTGCCCTAATGGACAATGAATCCCTCATTGCGATCTACGATTTCGAGAACCGCAAGAAAATCTTTGAGGATGTCGATGGGCGATTCAAGTTTTCGGTGCTCCTGTTCGGCGGAAAGGATCGTAGGACGGAACAGGCGGATTTCGTTTCGTTTGCCCACGACATCCGCGACCTCTTGGACAAGCACCGGCACGTGAAGATTTCCCGCAAGGATCTTGCGCTTCTGAACCCCAATACCCGCACATGCCCCATTTTCCGCACCAAGCGAGACGCGGAACTCACAAAGGCCATCTATCGCCGTGTGCCCGTCTTAATCGACGAGAGCCGCAAGGCCGGCGGAAACCCCTGGGGCATCCGGTTCGTTCGCATGTTCGATCAGACTAACGACGCCGAACTATTTCGCTCCGCTGTCGATCTTCTGAAGGACCAATTCAGGCTGCGTGGAAACCGCTGGGTGAAGGGGAAACAGATCGTTCTTCCGCTTTACGAAGCGAAGATGGTACAGGCATACGACCATCGCGCCGCCAGCGTCATCATCGAAGCCGGCAACTGGGTCCGCCAAGGCCAGACCGAAGAAACGAGCTTGGTCGAACACCAAAACCCCGAGTTCGTCGCCATGCCGCGATGGTTCGTTGACGAAGGGAACGTCGCCAGCGCTTTGAAGGAGGCGACCGCGCCGGCGTACTTGGCATATAAGGATGTCACAAGTGCGACCAACCAGCGGACGATGATCGCCGCGGCTATTCCTTGGTGTGCGGCGACGAATCATCTGATTCTGACACTTACCCGCCAGCCCCCAAGGCGTGAACTTTGCCTCCTAGGGAATCTAAATAGTATTGCGTATGACTACGTCGCGCGCCAGAAAATCGGCGGCGTCACTCTCAACTTCTTTATTGTCAAGCAGATTTCCATACTTCCTCCCGACACCTACGACGACAAATGCCCGTGGGATAAGAAACAAACTCTGGAAAAGTGGATCAGCGATCGCGTCTTGAAATTAACGTGCACGGCCAACGACATGATCCCGTTGGCCGAGGCGGCCGGCTTCAAGGAGAAGGTCCACAAGTGGAAGGAGCCCGAGCGGGCACAGCTCCGCGCCGAACTCGACGCCGCCTATTTCCACCTCTACGGCATATCCCGCGACGACGCCGAATACATCCTTTCCACCTTCAGCGGCATGACCGACGACGACGGCCCCAAGCTGGTTGCCAATTCTGCCGCCAGTGAAATTTTGGATGTCTATGACGCCTTGGCTTCGGACATGAAATAGGAGTTTGTCCAAACGAAGCCAACCAAAGCGAAGCGAACGGACGACACGAAGATTGCCCCTCTGCTTGTATAGCGCCTAATCTCCGGTTGCAGTTCCAGGGCATTCATTAGCAATTTATAGATAAATTTGGCGCGCTCACCCATGCCGCTTAGCGCGCCAAACGGTCGTTAATACATAAGGCTATGTATAAAAAGTAGTTACAGCATAAACCAAAGCTGGCAATCGGCAAATGCACATTGAAAAGTGTCAAATGTGTAAAATGCGCTCCTCGGCCAAAGCCCCGGCCGATGGCATCGTCAAAGCCAAATCTGGTTGTAACGCTGATTCATCTCGGCTCGACTTATAATCCCGCGGCATGGCATTGGACGTTTGCGATCTTTGCGGAAGGAAGCTGGAGCCGCACAATTATTACGTCGTGCGGATCGACGTCTTCGCCGATCCGTCGATGCCGGCCGTTAGTTCGGCGGAACTGGAAGCGGTGGATTTCGACGCGGCCATCGATGAGTTGCTGGATCAGATGAAGGACATGACGGCCGATCAGCTTCAGGATCAGGTTCATCGGCGGTTTGAGGTGAGGATTTGCCCGGCGTGTCAGCCGGAATTTTTGGCCAATCCCCTGGGCAAGCCGCGGGGGGCTCAAGTCGGAGACAACTAAAAAAAATAGGCCGCACGGCGGAGGGTTAATGCCGTGCGGCCTGGCGGAGGAGGAAACGAGGCTTATGAGGCGAGATCCCTAAGTCTTGCAAGACCTCGCCTTTGTATTGTCAACCGTCCTGACGACCCTGATATCTTTCATACCCACGTCCTTACATGGTTGAGAAGAACAAAAGTTGTGCCACATTCCGATTTTGGAGAGAATCGACCCCGCTCGCCGAGTGTTTCCAGCGGAAATCGCCGATTTTGGGCCAATTTTTTCGCTTGGGGACTGCTTCAATGAATAGAGGGATGTCGATGCGAGATCGGCGAAAGATGCGGCAAACGCCTTTTGGCTGCACATCAACTATGCACCTTCGCCAGGCCTTAACTCCAAGCACCATTGCTCTTTGCACGATGCTAATGGGGATTGCGTTAATTCCCGGATGCCAGCCGAATAAGGTTGCCGCCCCCCCGCCGGCGAGCGTGGTGGGAATCGGAATCACGTTGGAATCGGTGGATACGAACGACCCGCTGCTGCCGGCGATCACTGGGAAGGCGATTGCGCTATCGGCGGCGAAGAACGAATGGACAAGCCTGGCGCTGCGGATCGGGAATTTGCCGCGGTCGGGGCCGAAGCTGGAACTTCGGGTCAGTTTTGCCGGGGTGATCCCGGCCGAGAACGTTTCGGCGCACCAGGCATTGCCGATGCCGGTGGACACCAACCGCGCCGGGTACGTTAGGCAAACGGGCATGTCGTCGGGCGCGCGGCAATTGCCGCGGGCGTTGTTGCCGATGAGTTTTGCGGGCGGGGCGGTGGATCTTTCGGGGCTGCGTGATCCGGCGCATCCGTTGGATCCGCAAGCTCATGCCGGAGGCGGCGAGCCGGCGGTTGTATGGATCGATCTTCACGTTCCGCCGAAGGCGGCGGCGGGGGATTATGCGATTCGGTGCGAGGTTGCGGCGGGGGCAGCGGTGGCGGCGTCGGTGCGGGGGACGTTGCACGTTTACGATTTCGCGATCCCGGAAGAGCGGCATCTGCTGATGGTCAGCGAGGTCGATTGGGACCGATTGGAGCAGCTTTATCCGGATGAATTCGAGGCGATCACGCCGCGGCTGGTGAACCGGAGCGAGGCGAAATACTCGGCGGCGGTGCGCGTTCTGGATCAACTGGTGGAATTGGCGCAGGCGAACCGGACGGAGGTGGTGGTTCCGCGGCTTCAGCCGACGGTGAAATGGCCGGCGGCCAATCGGCCGGCGGTGGACTGGTCGGATTTTGATTCGGTGGTGTCGCCGTGGCTGAACGGCGACGGGTTCGCGGACCTGTCGCCGCTGGGATTCTGGCCGCTGCCGCGGGCGGATTATCTGGAGAATTACGATCCGGCCAGTCAGCGGGCATACTGGTCGAACGCATCGACGCATTTCAACCGTGAGGATTGGCTGAGCCATTCGGCGGTGGTTTTGCCGAAGCGGTCGGCGGGCCGGGCGACGGCGCTGCAGAGCATCCAGCTATCGATGCTGGCGCGGTCGATTCTTGAATCGCATCCGCTGCTGCGGGTGGTGTTGCCGCTGGAGGACGACCAGGTTCAATTCGAATCGTCGGTCAATCCGATGCTGTTGCCGGTGTCGATGGCGCAGCGGATCGTGACGCTGTCGCCGGGGCTGGTGTTCGGCGCGCCGACGCAGAATTGGCCGGCGGAGGTGCGCCGTCCGGAGCACTGGATGCAAACGGAAGGAACGGGGCTGGCGCCGTACCTGGGGGCGGGGTCGGACCAGCGTGACGTGCGGCTGTGGGCGTGGCTGGCGTATCTGAGGCAGGCGGATTTGATCCAATGGCCCGGGGCGCTGCCGGAGCAGAACGATCCGGCGGAGCAGGCCGATCCGGGGAAGCCGACGTGGTTCTATCCGGGGAGTTGGTTCGGCGTGGCCGGGCCGGTGGCGAGCGTTCAGCTCAAATGGCTGCGTCGAGCGCAGGAGGATTATGAGTATCTGATGCTGGCGGAGGAGCGGGGGATGAGGACGAACGCATTTTTGCTGGCGCGGCTGCTGGCGCGGCAGGTGGAGCTTCAGGCGGCGCAGGCGCCCGATCCGGAATACGGGCTTTTGAGCGGGACGGTGGACCAGAAGACGTGGGACGAGGCGCGCGACCTGCTGGCGCGGTCGATCCTGGCGCGACCGCCGGAATCGTCGCCGGACGATCCCACCGTCAAGGCGAGGGAGCGGGAGCTGGACCTGGACATCGTGCGCTGGCAGTCGCCGAAGGAGCGGCCGTACGTTTTGCCGCGGACGGCGCAGTGGATGTGGGACGATCCAAGCCGGTCGAACGGCGACCCGTGGGCTTTTTTGCGGCTTGGGGTGGACATCTACAACGCGGGTGACAATCGACCGGAGGACAACCAACTGGAATGGACGGGCGCCGGGGACGGTTGGGAAATCAAACCGCAGCCCCAGTTCATCGGCGCGCTGCGGACGTACTGGGTGCAGCGATTTGCGATGAATGCGCGGGTGAATCTGGCCCGGATCAGCGCGAACACGCGCAAGCCGCTGGAGATCACGTTTATAGATGGATACACGCGGGGCGCGTATGCGGCGCAGGCGATGTTGCCGGTGGCGGCGAGCGTGCGGCGCGAGGGAGACCTGCGGATCGACGGCAAACTGGACGACTGGCCGGCGGACGATCTGATTCAAGACGGCCGGCTGACGAAGATGGTGGACCGGCCGTCGATTCAGCATTGGCGGATCGAACCGGCATCGACGCCGTCGCAGATCTACACGGGTTGGAGCGACGACAATTTTTACCTGGCGTTCCGTGTCAACGGCGTGGCGCCGGGGCAGGAGTTGCACCGGAATTTCGTGGACTACCAGTTTCGCCGGGCGTGGGGCGAGGATTTGTGCCAGGTGTTGATCCAACCGATTTACGATGACAATTCGCTGGGCCCGTTGACGTACCTGGCGTGCAAACCGAACGGGGTTTGCATGGTGAAGCGGCGGCTGGACCCTCGGATGAATTCCGATCCCTGGCGGGAGACGGATGGGACGGCGGTGCGATACGCGGCCGATCCGGAGCAATCGGTCTGGACGGGCGAAGCGGCGATTCCGTGGCGGTTGCTGCTGAACAACAGCACCACCAGGCCGCGGCTGCTGAAGTTCAATTTCATCCAGCATCAGCAGTTGACCGGGGAGTCGGCAAGCTGGGCGGGCCCGATCGATTTCGATCAGGACGATGGATTTATGGGACTGTTGTATTTGCAGGAATTGAGCGCGCCCGGGCTGCATCCCTAGGACGCCCACGCGATATCCGACGAGCAGGATACCCATTTTAACCGCGGGGGTTTGCTGGTTGGGTGGAGGTGGGGGATTTGCCTTTGCATTGGCACGGGGTTGGGGTACGATCAAGTCGGTTTCGCCTCAGTGGGACGGGTATCTCAGTGCAGCAATTGATTTCCGGATCAAAAAAGGAGAAGAAAATGCTTCGTATTGCCAAGACCAGGAGTTTTTGCAGCTTGTGCATTGCGGCCGCGATTTGGGCGGCGGGCCCGATGTTCGGCTCGACGGCTCAAGCGGCGGCCATCTCGAACAACAATTCAGACCTGACCATCAATACCAGCGGATCGAATCCACTCATCACGAGCTGGACCGTGGACGGCGTGGATCAGTATGGAGGGTCCCCGGCCGGGAGCGAGGATTTCCAAATCTCAACGGGAGGCGGTTCGCTGGTCGAACTGAATTCGCTGAGCCTGACGAGTTCGTTCGTCAGCCCTCCTGGCGTTGGCTTGTTCTCGGCGACGTATACAGGCGCCGGCTACACCGTCACGGTGAAAGACACGCTCACCGGCGGGAACAACGGGAGCGGCGCCTCGGCGCTAAGCGAAGTCATCACGATCAACAATGTCGAGCCGATCCCTGTCGGGACCGTGACGAACTTGGATGGGATCGCAATTTCGCCGCTGACTTTCCGGTTGGTTCAGCTCAGCAATCTGAACGTGGACGCGACTGCGGGCAATGACACGCTGACCCTTAGCCCCAGCCAGCCAAACACCGCCAACCAAACGGACCCGTTGGGAACGGTGGTGAACGTGAGCGTGACCCCGACACCCACCGCGTTTACGGGCGGCACGGTTGGCTCGCAAAGTGCGTCGACCGGCCCGTTTGTGGGCGACGGGAGTTTCACGTTCGAATGGGATGGAACGATTGATCCCGGCAATTCGTACCAGATGAGCATTAATGAGACGGTGCAGGGGGCGACATCGGGAACAGCGGCGGTGCCGCTGCCGAGTTCCGCCAAGAGCGCACTGACGATGCTGGCAGGGTTGGCCGTAATCGGCATCGTTCGGCGGATGCGAAAAGCGAAGGCTTAAGGCGAAAATCAAAGCAAGAAAGCACTGCCCCCGGGAGCAAGCTCCCGGGGCTTTTGTTTGGCAAACAACACCGCAGCGCTTGACGGCTCATGCGTCGCCTTGGAGCATGGCGGGCAATGGCGGACATTGCCCGGCGATCGGGATTTTTCAGGCCGGCGGGGTTGGCGGCCTCTTGCGTGGCGCTGCTGACGCTGGCGTTCGCGCCGGTGGGACAATTTTATCTCGCCTGGGTCGGCCTGGCGCCGTGGCTGATATTGCTGGCGGAAGCCAGATCGAAGAAATCCGTGTTCTTCTGGAGTTGGATCGCGGGAACGGCGTTCTTCGTCGCCAATATGTGGTGGATGTCGTACATCAGTTGGCCGGGGATGTTGGCGCTGTTGATCTTTTGCGGGCTGTATTGGGGATGCGCGGCGTTGGTCATACGCGGGGCGGGGCTGTTGCACGGGGGGATTTTGGGCGGAGTGTTGGGGATCGCGGTGGTGTGGACGGCGTTTGAATGGTTGAGGGGAATTATTTTCACCGGGTTGCCGTGGTTGTATCTGGGATATACGCAGACGCCGGTTTTGCCGATGTGCCAGATCGCGGACATCGCGGGGGCATACGGGGTGACGTTTTGGGTGGTGGCGGTGAACGGGCTGGTGGCGACGGCCTGGTTGAATCGTGATCGGCTGCGCGGGTTGGTTCCGGCCGCGGGGGCGGTGGGGATGTTGACGGTCGTGCTGATGGGATATGGGCTGTATCGGATGGAGCAGACGGCAGGCTGTCTGTCAGGGGGGCCGACGGTGGCGCTGGTGCAATCGAATTACCCGCAAACCAACACAGGCGAAAAACCGGTGAAAGTTGCCCAGAGGCTGGAATTCCATGCCGGCAAGACCATCGCGGCATTGAACGATGAGCCGGAGAAAATCGACATGGTCGTCTGGTCGGAAACGATGATGTGCCCGCTGAACGTCACGGCCCGGCTGGAAGATCCGCGCTTTCAGGAGGTTTACGAGGCGCTGAGCAGGCTGACGCGGAACAATCACGTCGCCCTGCTCACCGGAGGGGAATATTACGCGGATTGGCAGGATGAGACTCGCGCCGATGGGATATACCGAATTCCGAAGGAGCAGCGGAACACGGTGTATTTGTTCGATCGCGACGGGCGGATGGATGATTCGCCGGGGCATCGGTATGACAAGGTCCACCTGGTTCCGTGGGGCGAATTCATTCCGGGGAAAGAGTCGATGCCGTTCTTGTACAAGCTGTCCGTGGCGCTGGGGCCGAACTATTACGCGGATTACATCATGCAGCCCGGAGACGTGCTGACGGTGTTTCATCTGAAGGACCAGGGGTGGGACTTTCGATTTGTGACGCCGATCTGCTTTGAGGACATCGATGCGCGGATTTGCTCGGCGATGTTTCGGCCGGAGGATGGCGGGGACAAGCGGGCGGATTTTCTGGTGAACCTGACGAACGACGGGTGGTTTAAGGCCAACGAGAACGCACAGCATTTTCAGGCGGCGACGTTCCGGAGCATCGAAAACCGGGCGTGGATGGCGCGGTGCGTCAACACGGGGATCAGCGGGTTTATAGATTCCGAGGGACGCAGCAGCGATCTGTTACCCGCCAGGGTGGAAGGGACGAGCGTGCAGCGGATCATGATCGACGGCCGGCTGAGTTTTTACACGAGATTTGGAGACGTTTTCGCATGGGGTTGCGTCGGGGGGTCGGGGTTGATGGCGGCGTGGGCGTGGAAAAACAAGCGGAAACCGGAGACGGCCAAGAAAGAAGAGGAAAAGTCATCATGAGGAATAGAGTGCTCGGAGTGATGCTGGTTATGGCGCTGTGGGGATGCGCGTCCGAAGAGAAGGTTGATTCGAAGACGCCGCCCCCCCCGCCGTCGGTAAAGCCGGCGCCGGCGTACGTACGGCAGGCGATCGATCCGGAATTGCAGGCTAAGGCGAAGCGGGAGCTTCTGACCGAAACGAATGCGTCGGACCCGTTTCTGCGTTGCAACGCGATTGAGGCGTTGAGCAACGTGGACGCGGCGGATGCGGTGGGGCCGGTGCTCAAGGGGCTGGGCGACGCGGATTCGCCGGTGCGATTTGCGGCGGCGATGGCGGCGGGCCAGATGAAGCTGGTGGACGCCTACAAGCCGCTGAGGGACATGGCTGACGATCCGGACCCGCGCGTTCGCGCCGGGGTTCGGTTTGCGCTGCATCGGTTGGGGGATACGCGGTTGAGCCATGACCTGGAGAAGCTGGCGGCAAGCCCCGATCCGCACGTTCGGGGGACGGTGGCGTTTGTTTTGGGACTTTTGAAGGAACCGAGCGCGATGAAAATGCTGGGGACTCTGTTGGCCGACCGGGAGGCATCGGTGCGAATCCAGGCCGCCGAGGCGCTCTGGCGGCTGGGGGATCCGCGCGGGCTGAACGATTTGGCGGCGTGTGCGATCAGCGCATATCCGGTTGAGCAGGCCATTGCTCTGCAGGCGCTGGCCGAGCCGGGGGATCAACGGGTGATTCAGCACATTCGGGCGGAACTGACCAGCGATGATCCGGAGGTGTGTCTGGCGGCGGCGCGGGGGGTGGGAATGCTGGGATCGGACGAGGGATGGTGGGTGGCCGTCCCGGCCGCCTCGAGCAAGGACCCGCGTCAGCGTTCGATGGCGGCGGCGGCCATGGGGGCGATCGGGCGATCCGATTTGCAGCCATATCTGAAGGACCTGCTCGATGACCCGGAACCGGCCGTGCGGATTTCCGCGGCCACCGCCATATTGCAACTGCGCTCGTCGTGACGCCGGAGCCACGGCGATCGGCGGAAGGTGGCCCATTACCTTCAAATCCACCGATGTGCCGCCCGGCACAAAAATCATCCCCGCATGGGTTTACGACCCGGAGACTGGGCGGGCCCATCGGTTTGGGGGGCTGGTCCGTTTTTCCGGCCGAAAGCCGCTGCCCAGCCGGTTTCCCGGAATTTGCATTGAGAA
>JBEKXM010000102.1:0-10653 GCA_049512115.1 Tepidisphaeraceae bacterium
GACGCGGCAGTATTGACCAAAATACGAACAAGTCTCGACAACGAAGGGCCGGGTGCGAGGACGCAAGCAGCGGCCGCGCGACTTTTGCCGCGGGCTGCTGGGATTGGAGCCGGAGATGGGCCGGCGATCATTTCTCCAGGGCTGTTTCTGGTGAGTTAGTACGGCACCAACGGGCGATCCTTATGAACGTGGCTTCAATTCGGTCTGATTGGCACAGGCCCTCGCTGGGGGCATCGATTCTCTTTTGCGCGGTTTTGACGGCGCTGCTGGTTTGGCTACGGCTGGTCATCTTTCAGCATGCCTCCGTTGGCATCGGATACGGCCTGCCCATCGTGCTGGTCGGCTGGACCCGCCGCCGCACCTTCATCTGGGGAATGTGCGCGGTTTTCATGGCCATGGCGGCGACCAAATTCCTGATCAACGTCCACGTCAGCGAGCTGCCGGAAAATCAGCGAATCCTCAACTTCCTCCTGCTCATGGGCGACCTTCTGGTCGTGGCCGCAATTGTCGACCTGGTCATCCGCCGCCAAGCCGCGTTCCATTTGCGCGGACAGGAGCTCCACCGCCGCGAGCAGGAACTCAAGATGAGCAACGAGGGATTGCTCGAACGCCAGCAGACCATGGAAATCCTCCTCAAGCTCTCGCGGTCCCTGACCGTGGGCCAAAGCCGCCAGGAGATTTTCGCCGCCATCGCCCAGACCATCCGGCTTCTGTTGGGTTCCAGCGCCGCCACCGCCCTATGGGAAGCCCGCGGCCAAAACCTCGAGATGACCGCTCACGAGGGCTTCGGCAAAAATGGACCCCAGACCCCCAGCGCGCCTCGCGCCGGCTGCTTCGCCGGCTTGGTCATGGAGCAGCGCAGGTCCGTGGCCCTGGGGACGTTGTCCCAGCGCCCGGAGCTTATGCCCGAACGCATTCGCCAGGGTGAATCCTTCAACGCCATGCTCGGCGCGCCCCTGATATCCGGCCCCGACGTCGTCGGGGCGCTTGTCGTTTACAGCCCGCAGCCTCGCGGTTGGACCGAAAGCGACGTCTCCCTGGTCGAATCCCTCGCCGCCCAGGCCTCCGTCAGCATCGCCGCCACCTCCCTTGTCGAGCAATTGGAAGACGAGCATCGCGAACTGCAAACCATCGTGGACGCCGTTCCCTTCGGAATTCTCCGCACCGATGCCCGCGCGTCGCGACTCATCTGCAACCCCGCCGCCGCCGCCATGCTCGGATTCCCCGAAATCGTCCAGGCCCAATCCCAGGACTGGCCCAAAATGACCCTCATCGGTCCCGATGGCGAAATCCCCCAGGGCAGGGACCCGCTGCTCAGGGCGCTGCGCGGCGAAGTCACCGCCGCGATGGAACTGGATATACGCCTGGCCGATGGCGAGGTCTTGAGCACCCTCTGCAACGCCGCCCCCATCCGCGACCGCTCCGGCGCCATTACCGGCGCCATCAGCGCTTTTGTCGATATCAGCACCCGTAAGTCCTTGCGGGAAGAGTTGGATCGCCGCAGACGCCAGACCGAAGACGCCTCCTCCCGCAAGAGCCGCTTTCTCGCCGCCGTCAGCCACGACATCCGCAACCCCGCCAGCGCCATCAATCTCATGGCCGAACTGCTCCGCAGATCCGTCGGCGATCCGGCCCAGACCGCCGAGATTCCCGAGATCACCCGCGAGTTGGAGCGCACCTCGAACGGTCTGGTCAGCCTGGTCAGCGACGCCCTGGAACTGGCGCGCCTGGACCTGGGCCGCCACGAACTCAACGAAACCGAAATCGAATTGGGCCCCTGGGTCGAGGAGCAATGCAGCCGGTTTCAACCCTTGGCACAACGAAAAAACCTCGAATTCGTCGTCACCACGCCCGATCCGAAAATTTGCCTTCGCATCGATAAGGCGAAGCTTTCGCGCGTCCTTGGCATCCTCGTCGACAACGCCATCAAATTTACCCACCGCGGAGAGGTGCGCGTTGAAACCAGCCTGGTGGACGGCCGCACCCTGCGATTTGACGTCACCGATACCGGCATCGGCATCGCCGCCGACAGCCTGTCCTCGATCTTCGATGAATTTACCCAATTGAAAAATCCCCAACGCGCCAAGACCGGTGGATCGGGCCTGGGACTGGCGATCGCCAGGCGGCTCGTGGAATTGATGGATGGCAAGCTGGAAGTCGCCAGCGAGCCGGGCAAGGGCTCCACCTTCTCGTTTACCCTGCCCGCTTCAAACGTCTTCGGGTGATGTGCGTGAAAATCCGTTTTCGAGCCATCGGCCGTTGGGGACCGCCAGACGTCCTCGTCCAATGGGTGGGCGATCGCCGGCCTCGCATCGCCGAGATCGACCGAATGATCGAGCAGGCTTGGCAAGATGCCCGCCTCCAGCCCGGATTGAACCTCTATGACGGCCCGATGTGCCGCCTCGAACGCCTCGCCGCCGCCGACAAGCTCCTACTGGAATTGAGCCCCACCTCCTACAAAATCTTCTGGGGAACCAACCTCCACAATCCCTGGCTCGGCTACCGATACGGGCCCGAAGCCCTCGCCAATGCCGTCGGCTTGAGCTGCGCCCTGGAAAGTTCCGATGGGTTTTTGATGTTGGGTCGCCGAAGCTCCTCCCTGGCCTATTATCCCTCGCGCGTCCATCCATTTGCCGGATCGCTCGAGCCGATCCATCCCCTCGACCTCTTTGCCGAAATGCGCCGCGAACTTGCCGAGGAATTGCGCTTTGACGATGCCGATGTCCCGTCGATGTGGTGCGCCGGCGTCATCGAGGACGTTTCCATCGGGCAGCCCGAATTGGTCTTCATCGCCAAATCCACCCGCTCGCACGCTGACATCGAACGCATGCTCGACAAATCCGAGCACGAGGCCTCCCTGGCCATCGAGCCGGATCGCGATAAACTCCAATCCGCGCTGAATGATTCGGCCATGACGCCCGTCGCTCTGGGCGCCATGCTCTTGTGGGGCCGCGAACGTTTTGGCCAGCCGTGGTTTGACGCCGCCCAGCGCGCGGTTAATCTCGGCGGCCATGAACTTCCATGACGAACTGCAATTGTCCGCCGAACTGGCGCGCGCCGCCGGCACGCTGGTGCTGCAAAAATACGGGAAAGTCGATCGCCTCCTGAAACGCAACGACGAGGCCGTCACCGACGCCGACCGCGCCAGCCAACGCCTCATCGTCTCCGGCCTGCGAAGCCGGTTCCCCAACGACGGCATCGTCGGCGAAGAAAACGACGCCGGCGATGCCATCACCTTTGACGTCTCCAATCCCGCCGGACGAAACTGGGTCATCGATCCCATCGACGGGACCAACAACTTCATCGCCGGTCTCGGCATTTTCGCCGTCTGCATCGCCCTGTTGGATGCCGGCAAGCCGGTGCTGGGCGTCGTTTACGACGTCACCCGCGATCAGCTTTACTCCGCCGCCGACGGACACGGAGCCTGGCTCGCAAACCGCCGCCTCCACGTCCTCAAGACCCCCCTCGCCGACAACGCCGTGCTTATGCTCACCAGCAATCTCCTCGGCCCCGACGGCAAAGTGCCCGCCTACGCCCGCCGCTGGCTCGATCAGACCAATTGGAAAATCCGCATGTTGGGCGCCGCCGCCATCGAAGCCGTGTACGTCGCCGCCGGCGTCGCCCACGCCGCCGTGACATTGAACGGCAAGCTTTGGGACATCGCCGCTTCCGCCGCCGTCGCCATCGAGGCCGGCGCCATCGTCACCGATCCCATGGGAAACGCGATTTTCCCCTTCCCTCTCGCCGGCTATCGCGGCGGCAAGGTCCCCTACGTCATGGGCGGCCCCGCCGCCCACGCCGAATTGGTCCGCGACATGCGCCGATAGCAAGCCGGCCGGATTTGGTTGCCACCCCGTCAGCCCATGCAACGCTCAACACTCAACACTCAACGCTCAACGCTCAACTTTCAAGGAAATGCCAAAGCTCGGCAATTCGCCGTCTCCTTCACTTCAATGTTGAGCGTTGAGTGTTGAGTGTTGAGCGTTGCATTAATCCCAATTTCCCGCGCCCCCATACACGATTCCGCCGTAAATCCCCTCCGGCCTGGATGAAATTCCCTCCATTCTCGTGTACCATCCGCCACCCTATGCCCAGGATCACCGTCGACGGCAAGCTCATCGAGTGCAGGGATCGCCAGATGATATTGCAGGCGTGTCTGGATGCCGGACACGAACTGCCGCGCTATTGCTATCATCCCGGTCTTTCCATTCCCGCCTCCTGCCGCATTTGCCTCGTGGAAATCGAAGGAGTTCCCAAGCTCGTTCCGTCCTGCCAGACGCCCGTCCGCGACGGCATGGTCGTCCATTCCCGATCCCCCAAGGCCGTCATGAATCAGAAACAGGTGATGGAGTACCTGCTGATTAACCATCCGCTGGACTGCCCCATTTGCGATCAGGCGGGCGAATGCTTGCTTCAGGATTATTCCTACGAGTATGGCCGAAGCCAATCCCGCTTCGAGGAGGACAAGGCCAAGAATCCCAAGAAGGACGTCGGCGAGCACATTTACCTCTATGCCGACCGCTGCATCATGTGTACCCGTTGCGTCCGCTTCACGCGCGAGGTCTCGGGCACCAGCGAGCTTTACGTCGATGGCCGCGGATTTCGCGAGGAAATCGACATCTTCCCCGGCAAGCCCTGCAACAACAAGCTCGCCGGGAACGTGGTTGACCTGTGCCCGGTGGGAGCGCTGCTGGACAAGGATTTTTTGTTCAAGCAGCGCGTGTGGCTCCTGAAACAATCCCCGTCGATTTCTCCCGTCGATTCCGGCGGTGAGAACATCTTCCTGGAACACAACGAAGGGGTCGTTTACCGCATCAAGCCGAGATACAACCCGCAGGTGAATGCCTGGTGGATCAGCGACGACACGCGCTATTCCTACAAGATCATCCGGCACCCCAATCGCCTGACCTCGGCTTACAAAAAAGAACACGGGGCCCTTGCGGCGACGGCGTCGCATGAGGCGTTTGCCCTGGCGGCCAAGCAATTGAAATCCCTGGCGGCACAGGGACCCGGGTCTCTCTACGCCGTGCTCTCGCCCATGATGGCCTGCGAAGAGGCGTATCTGCTTGGCAGCGCGATTCGCGCGCTCGACCCGCAGGCGCTGCTGGTCCTTGGTCCGGTCCCCAGCTCCGGGCAGGACGAGATTTTCCGCCATTCCCAAACCGGCCACCAGACTTTCGTCATCAAAGCCGAGAAAGTCCCGAACGCCGCCGGCGTTCGCCGGGTCATGTCTATGCTCGGCGGTCCCACGGCAACCATCGACGAGTTCGTCTTTTCCCAACCGCCAAATCTCAAGGGCGGCTGGATCGTCGGCGGGTATCTGTCGAACTGGATCACGGGGGAGCTTCCGGAGGCACTGAAAACCGGGTTCAGGGTCGTGCAGGATTTGCTGCCGACGTTGCTGAGCGATTCGGCCGACGTGGTGTTGCCCGCCGCGGCCTGGGCCGAGAAGGACGGGTGCTGGGAGAATTATGCCGGGAAGATTCAGCCCTTCCTGGCCGCGGTGCCGCCGCCCGAGGGCGTCACCCGCGACGGAGAATTTTACCTCTCCCTGCTGCATCGCACCGGGCTTTACAATGCCGCCGCCATCCGCAACGAAATGGGCGAGCCGTTTGCCTCCCTGACCCTGCCGATCGACCGCGTCGAGTTGCCGGCCATGGAATTCTCGGAGCTTTGAAGTAAAAGAGATTTTGCCAACATGATCCAACTGATTCAAAATGGAATTGACTGGTGGACGGCGAACATCCCGCCGTGGGTGCTGATTGCCCTGATCGCCCATGGCACGATCATGTTAACGGTCGCCTATCTCATTCTTCTGGAGCGCAAAGTCGCCAGTTGGGTGCAGGATCGCATCGGGCCCAATCGCGTCGGCCTGGGTTTCGGCATTATTCCCATCATCAAGAATTGGAAAATGCACGGCCTCGGCCAGCCGCTCGCCGATGGACTCAAATTCATCGTCAAAGAAGATTACCGCCCGGCCGGCGTCGACAAAATCCTCTTCACCGTCGCCCCCGGCTTCATGGTGCTGGTCATCATCATCAGCATCGCCGTCTTACCCTGGGGCGGCACAAGACAAACCGATCGCATCATCTCTATCCCGCCCGGCACGGCCCACGTTCAAGACCAGGCCCGCCGCCAATTGGCGCAGGGCGATGCGATCGTCGGCCAACCCGTCCACCTCGCCGGCGATCAATACCGCGTCACCTATCAATATCCCTTCCAAATCGCCAACCTGAACATCGGCGTGCTCTACATCCTGGCCGTCCTCTCCCTGGCCGTTTATGGCGTCGTCATCGGCGGTTGGGCCAGCAACAACAAATATTCCTTCCTCGGCGGATTGCGCGCCACGGCCAACATGATTTCATACGAAATCCCTCTCGGCCTGGCCGTCCTGTGCGTCGTCGTGTTATTCGGCACGCTGGATTTGGGCGAACTCGTCGAAAAGCAATGCCACAACTGGGCCGTCATCTTCCCCGCGTGGAACGTCTGTTCCCAGCCCCTGGCGTTCATCATGTTCCTCGTCTGCATTCACGCCGAGGCCAACCGGGCGCCTTTCGATCTGGCCGAGGCCGAGCAGGAATTGGTCGGCGGATATCACACCGAATACAGCGCCATGCGATTCGCCCTGTTTTTCCTGGGTGAATATGCCGGCATGATAACCACCAGCGCCATCTGCGTCGCGCTATTTTTCGGGGGATGGGATTTCCCCGGCCTCCGCGGCCCCGACGTCCTTCACCCGGCCGTCACCTCCAGCCTCATCGTTTGCATCCTTCGCGCCGTCGTCTTCTTCGCCAAGACCGGGCTGATTATCTTCCTCTTCATGTGGGTGCGCTGGACCCTGCCCCGATTCCGCTTCGATCAGTTGATGATGCTCGCCTGGCGCGGACTGATTCCCATCTCCCTGGCGATACTCATGATGACCGCCTTCGTCGTCTTCGCCTTTCATGGCAACACCTACAACGGTCTCGGCGGAACCGCGGCTTTGACGTTGCTCGGCTTCAACATATTCACCGCGGTGCTGATCCTGCTCGTCAGTTCCATGATTCCCCCGGCGCCGGCGACCAACCGGCGGGTCAGAGTCATCGGAAGCCGTTATACTGAAACACCCCTGCCCGCCGGCGGATAACTCCCCCTCATGAGAATTGAGAAACCATGAAAGACTCGGATGTAATCATTTTGGAAGAACCCAGGCTGTCGCGGGCCGACCAGTTTTACCTGCCGCAGGTCCTCATCGGCCTGGGCACGACGATGAAGCACATGTTCAACGTCGTGGTTCGCGACAAGCACCGCGTCCTTCAGTATCCCGAGGAGCGCCGCGAGGATCTCCCCATTGAAAAGGGCGGAATGCTGCTGAAAAGTTATCGCGGCGTTCATCGGCTCAACAAGGACGAGGAAGGCCGGGTCAAATGCGTCGCCTGCTTCATGTGTTCCACCGCCTGCCCAGCCCACTGCATTCACATCGAGGCCGCCGAAAGCCCCTGGCCCGACCGCGAGAAATATCCCGCCAAGTTCGACATCGACGAGCTTCGTTGCATCTACTGCGGTATGTGCGAAGAGGCCTGCCCCGTCGATGCCATCGAGCTTAGCCACGTCTATGACATTGTCGGACTGACTCGCCAGGAAATGATTTTCGACAAATCCAAGCTGCTCAAAATCTACGATGAGACCGTTAAAAATGAGCCAATGTAACTGTTTGTTGGATCAAAAGATGCGTTCATTTCACAATAACTGTCCTTCCGGGGCGTTCGGAAGGGTGTTGTGGATTGCCCGTTAGTTCAGTTCGGTGGCGAAAGCCGATATTGGAGCTAACGATTCGATGGCGGGTAACACTGTTTTCCTGGAGGTTTGTATGAATCGGGCATTGAACAAGTCACTGTTGATGTCTTCGGTCGTGGCGGTGTTGGGATTCAGCGGCCTAAGCGGATGCATCATTCGCGAGGAAGCGCCGCCCCCGACCGTCACGGTTTCCCCGGCCCCGCCGCCGCCACCTGACGCGCCCGCCCCCGGTGAAGTGGTCGTACAGGACGCTCCGCCCCCCGTTCAGGTTGAGGTGATGCCGCCCCAGCCCGATCCGACATTTGTCTGGGTGGGTGGATACTGGGGCTGGTATGGCGGACGCTACGTCTGGTACCACGGCCGTTGGGGGCGACCCCCATACGGACACCGCGCTTGGATTCCCGATCGCTGGGAACGCGGCCCTCACGGCTACGTCCATGTCGCTGGCCGTTGGCGTTGATCCAAGTTTGATCTTTGATCCGACGACGCCGGCGTTTTTTCAGCGGTTAACGCTGATTAAGCCCCGGCGTCGTCCGCTTGCGAATCGAGATCATTTTCGTCCGTGTCGAGATTGCGCGGATCGCTGGTGGGATAGTCCGCGATGTAATTGAATACGTTGCGCACGTGTTTCACGAACTCCAATTGCTCCAGCAACCTGATCTTCGCGGTTTCGATCGTGCCTTGTACAACGCCGTCGGCCTCGTCGAAGTCGGAAACCGCCAGGCCCATGTCCCGCAGTTTGTCGGCCGCATCAAGGGTGGTCATGTCCGGCTCATCCACCAGCACGACCACTACGTCTGATAATTCGGCATCCTGATGTGCCATGGCGCCTTTTCCAATCAATAAGCAGAGGGATTCTAGCCGCCTGCGACCTGGATTGGCACTTTCAATTCTTCCCGCAAAAATGAATCAACCATGTCTTGCAAAAAAGGCGCAATCGGGCTAACGTGCTTGACTTGGCTCGCCAGGAGCCGCCCGGAGCGAACTCCCGAACGTGGGTATGTCCGCGTCCCGGGTCTGGTTTAAAACTTCTTTTTTACCACAAGCCTCAGGGCGGCGGTGGATGTCTTGGCCATCCAATCGCGGCAAGGGCTGCCGGCCCGTCCCAACCCGACGGCCGATTGTTTTGGAGTTGCTGATGCCACTATCCCAGGCCGAAACGATCAAAGCGCTCGTGGACGCCGGCGTCCATTTCGGCCATCGCGTTTCCCGATGGAATCCGAAAATGGCGCCGTACATCCACGGCAAGCGCAACATGATTCACATCATCGACGTTCGCGAGACCCTCAAGGGACTGCTGCGAGCCAGGAAGCTCATCCAGCAAACCGTCGCCGCCGGCCGCGACGTCCTGTTCGTCGGAACCAAACGCCAGGCACGACACGCCATCGAGGAAGAAGCCAAACGCTGCGGAATGCACTACGTCTCCGAGCGCTGGCTCGGCGGAACCCTCACCAATTTCCGCACCATCCGCGCTCGCCTCAACCGCCTCGAAGAACTCGAAAAACTCTGGGAGCCCGGTCCCAACGGCAAAGCCGCCATCGACTCCTATTCCAAAAAAATGAAATCCACCCTCGCGCGCGAACGCGACAAGATCAAAGCCAATCTCGAAGGCATTCGCCGCATGGATCGCATGCCCGGCGTCATGTTCATCGTCGACACCCGCCGCGAGCACATCGCCGTCAAGGAAGCTCGCAAGCTCGGCGTCAAGACCGTCGCCCTCATCGACACCGACAGCGATCCCGACCTGATCGACCTTCCCATCCCCGGCAACGACGACGCGATGCGGGCGATCGAGATGATTTTGAAAGACCTTGCCGATGCGGTCATCGACGGCAAGACGGGTCGCGGCGAGACCAAGGGCGAGGAGCCGCAGCAACCCCGCCGCCGCAGCACCCGCACCGCCTTCCGGGCCGATGAAGCGAGCGAAGCCCCGCCCGCGGAACAACCCGCGCCGCCGCCCGCGGAGAACGTCCCCGCAGTCCAGCCCGCTTAGAAATGTCACCAAGAATTATTGCCACAGATGAAAATCAGATGCACACAGATGAAATCGCCCTCATCTCGCCTGTGTGTATTTATCTGTGCTCATCTGATGTTTATCTGTGGCTAAACTGATTTGGGAGAAATCATGCCTGAAATCACCGCCAAAATGGTCAACGAACTTCGCAATAAGACCGGCTTGCCGATGATGGACTGCAAGAAGGCCCTCACTGAAACGGCCGGTGACAGCGACAAGGCCATCGAAAATCTGCGCAAGAAGGGCGTCAAGACTTCCATTACCTCACGCGCCTCTGCCGAGGGACGCGTCGCCGTCGCTGTTTCTCCGGATCGCAAACGCGGCGCGATCGTCGAGATCAATACCAACACCGATTTTACCGCCAAGAATGAAGCCGTTGCCAAGCTCGCCGCCGCCGCCGCCGAAAAACTCCTGGCCAATCCCGCCCTCAAGCTTGCCGACGATCCGGCCATCAAGGAACAACTCGTCACCCTTTCCCAGCAGACCGGCGAGAACGTGATGATCGGCCGTTCCGCCACGCTCTCCACCGCTTCTGGCGCCGTCGGCAGTTATCTCTACACCGTTGCCGGCAAGGGCAAGAGCGCCGTTCTCATCGCCCTGGCCGCCAACGCGGATGACGATTTGTTCCGCAACCTCGGCATGCACATCGTGGCGGCCCGTCCGATCGCCATGACGCGCGGCGAAGTTCCCCCCCAAACCGTCGCCAAAGAAAAGGAGATCGCCGAGAAGATCGCCATTGGAAAGCTCAACGGCTTTTACGCCGAGCGCGTCCTCCTCGATCAGGAGTACGTCAATCCCGAAGTCTTCAAAGGCTCGGTGACGAATACCTCAAGGCCAAGGGCCTCACCCTCGAGAAATACGTC
>JBEKXM010000103.1:0-10599 GCA_049512115.1 Tepidisphaeraceae bacterium
TACCCTTGGGGATACCCAAAATCGATAAAGGACAGGTCATTCCCAGGCGGGATTGTCCTTGAAAAACTCGATCAGAGCAGCGAGCAAAGATTCTTTGGTTCGAATCCCAACCTCTCCGCTGCGTTCGTGAGTGATCTGCGAGATTGGCGTCACGCGCAACGACTGGGGAAGCAATAGGCGTGGCGCAATTCGACGGCATTTTGGACGCTATATGACGTAGAGGGGCTTCCCCCCAGCGGCGTATATTGCGGGGTTGCTGGCGAGTGCCGGGCCGCGCGCCGTGAATTGGTCGTGCCGCGCCAGAATGCCAACCCTTCCCTAAAGAAAAAAGATGCGGCTGGCACATCGGGCAAGGCCGCCGTGGCCCGCTACTGGTGAACCAGTTTGGCGAACGCTTCGAGGTTGGAGTAGTCGCCGCGCCAGCTCGTGTACATCACGCCGACGACTCCGTCGACGCGATTTGCGCTCGCACGCCAAATGAACCGCGTGCATTTCGACGGTGCCATTGATCTTGAATACCTCGACGATTTAGCCATTGCCGCGAGTCTGCCACGGAATTGAAGCGATGAGGTACATCCGGCGGTATTATAGGGGATATGATCGCCGATCCGAACCCGAGCCGGCGCGACGGCCGGATCACGACCGACGCGTCGCCTTGAATTTCCATCATGACGGAACTCACTGCTGATACGCAGGGAACGACACAGTCGCGGCCTGGATGGAAACGCTTGGGCCGCGAGGATTATCTGCTGGCCGGGTTGGTGGCGCTGTTTTTCGTTCTGCTGGAACAGGTATTGCAGGTTCGCGTCGGTCTGAACTTGGCGGACGAAGGATTCCTTTGGTACGGCGTGCAGCGGGTTCTGGCAGGCGAAGTTCCGGTTCGCGATTTCCAGGCGTATGAGCCGGGGCGGTATTACCTGTTGGCCGGCTGGGCACGCATGGTCCAATCGGACGGCATCGTCGCCATGCGATACGGCTTGGCCGTCCTGCAATGGACGGCGCTCTTCCCGGCATTGTTGCTCGCGCTGCGCGTGCTTCCGTCCAGATGGCTGCTGCCGGCGTTCGGAATGCTCTTGTCGCTGTGGATGGCGCCGCGTCACAAGATTCCGGACGTGGCTGCGCCGATGTGGATGCTGTACGCGCTGGCTCTATTGATCGCCAGAGCGGATCGAAAATCACACTTCCTGGCTGGATTTGCCGCGGCGGCATTGTGGCTCGTCGGGATCAATCATGTGCTTTACGGCCTCATCAGTGTCGGGATCGTCATCGTCGCAATCGCCTGGTCGGAGAAACTTCCTTGGCGGCTTTTGATCGGGCGGATCGGGTGGACCATTGCCGGAGCCGCGCTGGTGACGCTGCTGGCGCTGATTTGGCTGCTGGCCGTGCCGCACTTTTTTACCGGTTACTGGAACAACGGGATCGTGCGCCTGCTGGAGAGCGGGGCGACGAATCTGACGCTGCCGATTCCCTGGCCGTGGGACGTGACCGCGCCGCCGGGAATCTGGACCGCTCTATCGGCTTACGCATTGTCGATTGGATTTGTGCTGTTTCCGGCGGCGGTGGCCATGGCATTCATGGTTTTTGTTTCACCGTCGAGATTCGGGACCCTGCGGCAATACCCGGTGACGTTAGCGGCTGCGGCGGCGACTTTGGCATGGGCTCATCACGCCTTCTCACGCGCGGACTTGCCACATTTGGTCCAAGCGGGCGCGCCGCTGCTGATTTTATTGGTGGCGATCCCCGAGACATTGACCGGGGTTTGGCGCGGTTTCGCTCGGGCGATGTGCTGGTCCGCCCTTGTATTTGTGTCGGGGTTCGCCGCGGCGAATCTTTCGCCGGCAATCGCCGCTTGGCTTCCCAACGCGGCCAAATATCAATGGTGCGTTGTCGAAGGGGAACAGCTTTGGATTCCGGACTACACACGTCGGGACTATGCAGCGGCGTCGGATGTAATACGGCGGTTGGCGCCGGGACAGACTGCGCTGTTCGTGCCGTACGATCCGGGGTTGTACGCGGCGTTTCGGCAGCGATGCCCAATTTACGAATCTTACCCGATTTTTCCGGCCAGCCAGAGCGAACAACGCGAGGTCGTGGAGAATCTCCAGCGCCCGGGTATGGATTGGGTTTTATGTTGGCCGGATCGGGCGGATAGACGGGCGGACCTCGGATTCGACCAGACGGATCGAGCGGCTTGGGATTATATTTTGAAAAACTTTGAACTCGTCAAGGTTGTCGAAGAGGCGCGTGGCGTGAGAGTTTATCACCGCAAAGCCGGCGACGGCGCCAAATGATCGCGCGGCGGGCAGTTGAAAGAGCAAACGGAGTTGGTGACGTGTGATTGTTCAAGCGGCGAAAGGGAGTTGAAGAAGGGAAGGCGGACCAACCGCTCGCTTACATCTTCGGCCACGGGGCAGTCGCCGGCGCGGCCTCCATGTTGATGGCCCATCCGCGAAAGATGGAGCGGCTGGTAGTGGAACGTCGCGTGGATGCCGCGCGCCTTGAGGAATTCAATCAGGCCATCGCGCGCCTGCCGGCTGGGCATGACCAGATAATACATGTGGTATGCCTGCTGGCAGTGTTCGGGGACGACGGGTTGCATTACGCCGTTTTGGGCAGCCCAATCTTGCAGGGCCCCGTGGTATTTGTGCCAGACCGCCTCGCGAAGAGATTGTATGCGCTGCCAACACTCAAGTTGGGCGAGCAGGAACGCAGCCAGCAAATCCGACGGAAGATAGCTGGAGCCGAGATCAACCCAGGTGTACTTATCGACTTGGCCGCGATGGAAGCCGGCGCGATTGGTTCCTTTTTCACGGATGATTTCGGCCCGCTCGATGAGGGCTGGATCGTTGAGGAGGATCGCGCCGCCTTCGCCGGCAATAAGGTTTTTCGTTTCGTGAAAGCTCAGCGCGGACATCACGCCGAAGGTTCCGAGCAATTGGCCGCGGTATTTGCCGAACAAGCCATGGGCATTGTCTTCGACCAGGGCGACGCCGTGGTCTTTGCAGATTGACGCTATGGGGTCCATTTCACAGCCGACACCGGCGTAATGGACCACCGCCACGGCCCTGGTGCGCCCAGTGATCAGGCCGGGCAGCTTCGATTCGTCGATGTTCATGGTGTCGGGACGAACGTCGGCAAAGACGATTTTCGCGCCGCGCAGGGCGAAGGCGTTGGCGGTCGAGGCGAACGTGAACGAGGGAACGATCACTTCGCATCCCGGCTGAACGTTGAGCAGCAGCGCGATCATTTCCAGGGCATGGGTGCATGAAGTGGTGAGCAGCGCACGCGGCACAGACAGGATTTGTTCCAGGCGAGCGTGACAGCGCTTGGAAAACTCGCCGTCGCCCGAAATGTGCATTCCCTCCAGAGCCTTGGCCATATACGCAAACTCGTTGCCGATCAGCGAAGGTCGATTGAATGGGACCAAGGAATTGAAACCCTCGGGTTGATTCATGGGTGAAAAGCCTCAGAGCTGCTTCCGGACGACAATGGTGAACTCCCACAAAGGGTAATCATGGAGCAAGGCAACGTGCTTGGCATAGTTGCGCTTGCAGCGATCGAACCAGTAGTTCGGATCGGCATAGTACAGATCGGGTCGGCGGCGATCGACGTCGGAATAGAGAGTCAAAACGTCGAACGCGAAGCCTTTGAGCGAAAGGCGGTCAAAGCGATCGACGATCTCTTCCATATATTGTCGCCACCGCTCGTCGGGGATGTCCTGCTTCTTGTTGAAAATGCCGTTGGCGACGACGTAGTCGGCGGGCGCCAGATCGGATTCCTTGGTCGTGAACGTGCGGCGGTCCGGGGTAAAGAGTTTGGTGGCCGCTTCGATCATCGCGGCACTGACATCGAATCCGCTGTAACGGGCGCGAAACCCTTTGCGATCCAGGTATTCAGCCAAAGCCCCGTAGCCGCACCCGTAGTCAATGATCGAGAATTCCTCCGCGGGATCACGGATAATCTTCGTGACCTGGTCGAACCGCAGTTCCTGCGACTGTCGGCTGTTCCAATCAACGCCGCTATGAATCGGACCAAATTCCCGAACCTTCGCGGTGAAAAACTCGTCGACGCGACCGAGAATGTGTTCAAGGCTCATTTCGCCTCCTCGGGAGTGCGCCTATGGACCTGACGAACGATGGTGTACGGCCGCCGCTTGGTTTCCGTGAATATCTTTGACAGATAGATCGCGATTACGCCCAGGCAGAGGATCGTCAATCCGCCCAGGAGCCAAATAGATACGATCAGCGACGGCCAGCCTTCAAGATAGTCGCCGAAGAAAATTCGGCGGACGACCAGATAGGCGGCGCAAACAATGGCCACAGCCGAGATCGAAATGCCAAGATAAGCGATGTAGATCAACGGCTTGTTGCTGAACGAAGTCAGGGCGTTCGCCGTCAGGGCCAGTTTTCGAGCCAATGTGTAAGTAGTTCGGCCTTTGGACGACTTGTCGGCCTTGATGGCGCGCTGCTCGAAACCGGTGATGGACCAGAGGCCGAGAATGAACACTTCCTGATCGCGATGCTGAACCAGGCTCCGGACGTACCGCCGGGTCATCAGGCGGGCCGTCAGAACGTTTGAGGGAAGTGGATAGTTGGAGAGCAGATTGAGGATCCTATAAAAACAGGCGCCCGAGAATCGTTCGAAGAATCCGCCCCGGCGAGTCTCCTGCTGGCCGAAGATCACGTCGGCCGGAGCGCGCTTCATTTCAGCATAAAAGGCTTCCAGGAGTTCGGGAGGTTCCTCAAGATCGCAGTCGATAAGGAAAACGAGTTCGCCGCGCGCGTGCTTAAGGCCAGTCATCATCGCCTTGTGATGGCCGAAGTTTCGGGAGAGATCGACGACGACAACCCGAGGGTCCTGGCGGTGCAGTTCCAGCGCCCGATTCAGCGAATCGTCCGGCGAACCGTCGTTGACCAGGACCAGTTCGAGGTCCTTGACCCCCAGCCTGTCGGCCGAGGCGGCGCAGCGGCGATGGAATTCGGCCAGGAAAGCCGCGGAGTGATACATGGATGCGACGATCGACAGGTCCATTCAAAAAACCTTCATGTAGCGCAGAGCATCCGGACCGGCGTTGAATAGAAGGTCAAGAATGCTGACGTGATGCTCAAATGGCGGAAACAATTGAGGGTATTCGGGGTATCCGCTGTAGTCGACGAACTGCAGCTTGATTCCCGCCCGTTCGAATAGTTGTGACTGAATATAGTCCTTCCCGGCGGGGCCGGAATAATATTCCGAGGCGCCGGCCTGGTGGCACAAGCTCACCAATCGCTCGGTCTTCCCCTCGATTTGCCGGTAATCAGTCGATCTGCAAATTTTAGTTGAAATCCCCAACAGATTGCAAATAACGGTCAAAAACCGCTCGTTGATCCGGCTGAGGCTTTGCTCCGTGCAGCCAAGATAGGCGTTCTTGATGGGGTCATGGAACTGCTCGAACCACGGCGATCGGGCGTAGCTGAATTTGATGATCTGCCAATGTTTGGCGGCCCAATCCGGATCGCTGACGACCGTTTGCTCAATGGTTTGGCCAAAGTTGCCCTTGATCCGGACGGGAATAGTGAGCCAGCGAATTCCGTGCGGCGTCTTGATCTTGTTGCGATTTCGCCAGTCGCAGCGCGTGTATTGCACGTCATCGAAAAGGATGAATTCATCCACGTTTCTGATCAGATCAAAATAGCCTTTCCAGGGGATGTAGTTGGATTGGAGAATGGCAATTCGTTTAGGCACGTTCAGAAAATCCGCCATCGCCCCCGCCAGGCGCAATTCTAGCGGATCGCGCAAGGAAAGGATGCGCGGTTACTTCGGAAATGCATCCTCTTTCCACCAGCACATCGCGGGATCCGACCTTGAGGCGTTTATACGCCCGGGCTCCGTGGTTACTGGCAGATGGGTCGGAAACAACACTCGGGATGATCAGTACCAAAGCGAAGGGTGGTGTGGGAAACCCATCTCGGCAAATCCGTTTGAGAGGTCTCTTCACTTGGTCAGATAAAACGATCGTTCCACGGGCTCGGCCGTCTGAAGCGGCGATGCGCCCGAGCGGCCATACTGCCATGCCACAACTGTCACTTTAACCGGGAACTTGGCGCGCGGCGGAACAGGGGCGAAGGTGAGCACATCGCCGCTGATTTCCGCGGGACCGGCCAGCACATAATAATTTACAGGCACGCCGGCGTCGGAGGTGGCATCAAGTTTCACCGGCCCCGCCGCCTGCGATTGGTCGTTAATCGCCGGGAAGGTGATGTGCTGTGCGGGCCCCACGGTGTTGCGAAATGGAATGCGCATCAGCGACTGCTGCACCATCGGCTTGTATTGATCGTCGCCGGGATGGGTCGCGGCCAGCCAGATTTCGGTACACCGCTTCCTGTTGTTCATCCCGACTTTGTCGAAATGAACCTGGAAGGTATCCGCCGACAGCTTAATCACAGGCCCGCAGATGCGATCGATGGAGATCGCTTGGGGATTGGAGGCATGACCGATCGGAGAACCGGCCGGCAAACCGGTCCAGCCGGCCGGGCGACCGCTGCCGCCCGGAACGCTGCCGAGAAACGTCGCCGTGAGCTTGAAACTGATGCCGCCTTCCAGAGGCTCAAACTTGAGATTTACCTGCTGGTGGGTGTTGGTCTGCGGCACCACCCGGTCATCCTGAACGTATCCCAGCAAATCCACCTTTTTCCCGCGCGTGTCCGCCTCGTACGCTTCGGTCGCGCCGGCCAGCTCCCCATCGAAAAACCAAAATGCCTGCTTGGGATCACCCACGTACTTTCCGACCGGCGCCGCCGGCGCGGACGGGCCGGAGGTGGAATGCCATCTATCCGCGAGCCAACCCTCCTTCGTTGGATCGATCGGTCTGAGTTGTACCGGCTGCCCCGTGGCGGCATTCGCTGGCAGGCGGCACTGAGCGGCCTTCTTAAGGTACAGAGCCAGATACCGCACCTTCTTGTCCGTCGGCGCGAAATGCCCCTCCGCGGGACATTGCAACATGCTGAGCGGCATGTGCGGGTATTTCTGACGCTGCGGGAGCCCATCATTGGCGCGGCCCTCGGCGGCTTCGTACTCACCCATGCACACCAGCCCGGGTACGTAATCGACGGTCCTTGCATCCCAGTTCGGCGTATTGACGTCTTTGTAATAGGGCCACTGGCCGCTTACCGACAGCACCGCCAAAGTACGATCCGGATAATACGCGGCGAAATTCCAGGGATAACTGGCCGCAGCTGAGTGGCCCATTGGCACCACCGGCGCCCACCGCAGCTCCTCGTAGCCCGATTCCGCCGCCAGAGAATTCATGATTTCGTTGAAATAATCGCCCGCGCCTTTGTCGAAGCGGAAGAACAAATTGAAACCGGGCGTTACCCACACGTCCGCGAAATCCAACTCCGCCAGAGCCGCGCGGAATATCGGATTCTCCAGGATCGGCTCTTCCTCCATGTTGTGCTGGGCGACGATCACGCCGCGAACCTGCGTGCAGTCGGGTGGAATCCAAAGAAAGGCGCGAGGCTGACCTTCATCGCCGATGGTGACGTCAGGGACGGCGACCGACCATTGCCAGACCGCGGCGCGAACCGCGTTGGGCAATGCGACAACGGCAGCCAGAGCCGCCAGAAAGCGGAACGCCGTGACAGACATTCGCAAAACGCGGACTCTCATCTTCGACCTCCATGCTTCTTCAGCGCCTTCCTCGCGAGATGCTTGCCCAGTATGGTATCGACAACATCGTCTGATTCTAAGACCGGGGTTGTCAATGTTGTCTGTATTGAAGCGGTCGTTGCGAAAGCCGGGACGGCCGCGCTGGCGGCGAGAAGCGAGATCCCCTGGTTGAAATTCGCCGCCAGGATGGTGAAGTCGGCGGCGTTGGCGGACATGAATTTGGCTCCACAACCAACTGGCTGGCTGAAATACGGTAGCCGCCGAACTCCGCGCTGTGAATCCGCTTGTCCGGCCCTCCACGAATCAAATAGTTCGGCGCCGAATGCCGAGTCCGCATCACCCTCCCTAGGCGAACCACATCGCACTGACTTGACCCGTTAAACACTCCCTCGCTCCCCCAGTATGATAGTAAGGTTTTCACCATATCGAGCCCATTAGAGGAACATTTTGCGTTAGACGAAGAAGGTCGCTACAATTCCGTCCATGGCGAAAGGAAACGATCGCGGCCGGGCTGGGAACGGCGCGTACGGCGAGCGGCGGCGACTTAGAATCATGCTGGGATTGTGGGAATGGTCCGGGTGGAGCCGGCAGATCTTCCGCGGCGTGCAGGGGTTCGCTCATTCCCGGCCCGAGTGGCAACTGCATGTCGTCACCGGCCAGGAGAATATCGCGGGAAATTTTAACAACATCCAGTGGGACGGGATCATCACCCACGTCCTGAGGAATATCTCTGGAATCCGCCGCCTGTGGCGGGCGGGCCGCACCAAGATTGTTTCTTTCACGGCCGCTCCTCCCAGCGCGCTGAGGAACATACCTTCGGCCCGCGTCAATGATGCGGCGGTGGCCCGGGCCATCGGAGAGCACCTGCTTTCCGGAGGATTCAGGAAATTCGCCTTTCACTCCCAGGCCAGGCCCTATCCCATCGAGGATTTTCGAGCCAACGCCCTGCTGGAGTTCGCCAAATCCGTCAATTGCAGCTGCGACCTTTCCCCGCAAACTGCCGGGGCCGCCGTCGCTCCGATGCGATCTCTCACACGATGGATCGCCCGTTTGGACAAACCCGTCGGAATTTTCGCATGGAGCATCCCCGAGGCGACCAGGATCATCCACGCCTGTGCCGCCGCGGGCGTTGCCGTCCCCGACGAGGTGGCGGTCGTCTCCTGGGATGACGATTCGCTGTTGGCCGAAAGCGTCACTCCAACGATCTCAGCGGCGGTTCTTCCGGCCGAGCGGCTGGGGTATGAGGCGGCGGCGCTGCTGGATCGCCTCTTGCGGGGAGCGCCCCCCCCGAACGGGCCCGTAATCGTCGAACCCTCCGGCATCCTTCACGTTCGCCAGTCGTCCGATGTTTCCACCATCGCCGATCGCGACGTGCACCTGGCGATCCAATACATCCACGAACACGCCGCCCAGCCCCTGACCGTCAAGGAGCTTATCGCGGATATGCACATTTCTCGAAGCAAGTTGGAGCGAGACTTTCATCGAGTGACGGGGAAAACTTTGAATCAGGTGATCGTTGCCGCCCACTTGGAACGCGCCAAGCAACTGCTCCTGGAGACCCGTTGGCCACTGGACCGCGTGGTCAAAAACGCCGGATTCGGGACCAAGCAACATTTCCATCGCACCTTCTCTCGCGCCGAAGGCGTCACACCGGCGGAATACCGCCGTCGCTTTGGGACGGAGTAATCCGAACCCGCCCAATGGCAGCGCCCTTTCCGGCCGGCGGCAGTGCGGCGCGCGGATCCGCTATGCAACGTTTGCGTGGTTTGTACATCCTGAATGAAGATGCTCATCGGATGATTTATGGTCTGAGCGAGCGGCGGGCCATTGAGCAGCACGTCGAGATGGTTGGGCCGCCTCAGACTCGTTCGTCGATTGCCGAAAACAAGGGCTTGTTAAGAGCGTGTGTGAGAAGCCAATGGCCCCGCGACGACACGATTTTCGGCCGCCATCAAGGAGCGACGACGAGGCGTATCGATTAGAGGATACGTCGAAAGCGGAGGCGAAGCCTACCGCGAGGAGCGACGCCGAGGGCGGCCGAAAAGCGTGTCGCCTCGGAGGCGAAGCCTACCGTTCGGGTGGGCCGGAAAAGGCCGGGGCCCCGCCGATACTTTGGCGGGGGCCCCGCCTGCTTCGTTGTCGGCCCTCAACGTATCGTTTTTGGAGATACGCTTCGGGCCTCCGCCTCGCATTCGGGCCTTTTCCGGCCCATCGCGGGGCCATCGGCTTCTCACACACGCTCTAAGGACGTTGCAGTTATCTTCCGCGGGTGGGGCGCGCCGATTTTTGACGAGTAATTTCTTGATGCGGCCCCGAAGCTTAAGGTCCTGTTCTACGGCTCCGGCACCGTGGGGTATTGCACCACGCCAGCCGTCTGTTCCATCTCGGAGGCTGGCTGGAACTTGGTGGCGACCCGACCAAACAGGACGAGCGCTTGCTGGGTGACCAGCGAGTTAGGCATTCGTCGTGCGCAACGCTTGGGGAAGCAATAGCTGTAGCGCAATTCGACCGCATTTTGGACGCTATATGACGTAGAAGGGCTCCGCCCAGCGGCGTATATTGCGGGGCTGATAGCGTGTGCCGGGCCGCGCGATATAGTCGGTGATTCAATCGGCCAAACCGGTTGAGCAGAGGTTCCTCCTGGTAGGCGAGGGCAAGCCGTTCGCTCGGTGACACAAGTTACCTCGGGGCTTTTGCCGGAGAGTCGGTCCATGCGTGCTCGATGGCTTCTTGCGATTGTAATGGCGCTTCTGGCCAGTCAAGGCGCATTCGGTCAGGCTGCGCCGCCGCCATCGCGGACAGATCTCGGCGGGGCGGCGCTCGACGGCTGGTCGGGGCTGAAGCCCGCGGCGGGGGGTGCTGCAATCCTGACGATCCCCGGCGAAACCTCGTTCCGTTACCCCGAGGGTCCGCGCGGGTTTCACAATCATGGTTTTCGCCTGGAGAACGACG
>JBEKXM010000104.1:0-10479 GCA_049512115.1 Tepidisphaeraceae bacterium
TGCCGTGATTGAACGATCCGCCGGATCGGCCATGCCCCGATCATGCCAACAAAACCGCGCTAGCGCAAGCGCAAGATAATGCTATTATATAAGATGCAACTATCGTGCCGAACGGGATTGGGTGCGTGCTCGATGTCATGGTTTCCCGGATCACTGCCGTACGTCGCAATCGAATGCTGGATGAAAGCTTGGAGCTGACCGTTGGTAGGAGCGCTTGGCAGCGTCGCGCCCGGCGCGTTATTGGGGTCATTCCAATACGTTCCGAAGGTCGCCGTTCCGCTCGTGGTATACTGTGCCAAGCCGCTTAGATACGGCCCGCTCAGGATCGACTGGGCCGCCGCAATCATGTTCGTTTCGTCTTGCTGGTAGTTGGTCCAGTTGCCGGCGAAAATGAGGTTCACCGTGGGATTCTGCAGGCCGATGTTGCTCCTCCCCGGAGCGTCGGTTTCGGACCCGTACTGCAGTAGCGGGAACACGACGGTCAGGAGCGTACGCTCCTCGAGTCGCTCGACGAACGCCCGCCTCGGTACATTCAAATGGCTCGACCGTCTTCGCTTCTTGCCCGGGCGCGAAACACCAAATATTTGCACGACTGATTGAATCGTCGCCTCAATGTATTCTCTCGTGGTACTCACGCTCCAAGGCTCCTTCTCCATTGGCTTTCGAAACGCTGCAAAAACAGCCCTGCCGCGCGGCCTCCCGATGAAGTCACCTTCGCCGGCGGCGTGGGATAAGACTCGTTGCTTTCAGCATCAGCCCAAACAAGATAAAGCGCCGCACCTCTTTCCCTTCAAATCAAAAGGTGTGGCGCATTCATGGCGTGCACTGACGTGAAACGATACTGTACAAAACTGAATTGAGTTGGTCAACACCCCCCCTTATTTTTTGGGGGGGTGCGGCGCAATCAGGCGGGTGAATCACTTCGGCCTATCTGGCCGCCGGAAGGGAATTGCGCAAGCAATTCCCCATGTCCACTGACGCCGAAGCGGCGATAGATGTGTTTCAGATGATCGTTCACGGTGTAATTCGACAGCGAAAGCTTCGTCGCGATCTGCTTCACGCTGTCGCCAGGTAGCAACTGAAACGGCACCTGTCGCTGGCGCGTCGATAATTCATTGACGTATTCCGCAGCCCGGACATCCGTGCGTTCGGCGGATTTTACGATCAATCGGGGCGACTGGATTCGAACCAGCGACCTCTTGACCCCCAGTCAAGCGCGCTAAACCAAACTGCGCCACGCCCCGGTCTCTTCTGTTCGGGATCAACCTACTTCCCCCTGCAACCCGCGTCAACCACGCCCGTGATTTGGGGCCTTGGACTTCTCACCCGCTTGCCTTGAGAATCAACCCTGATAACTTACGCCTCGCGTTGGCTTTGGTCTTTGCGCCGGAACACGGGAATGACGGTATTGATTATCGGCAGCGGCGGACGCGAGCATGCGTTGGCCTGGAAGCTGGCGGGATCCACACGGGTCACCGATCTCTTTTGCGCTCCGGGCAATCCCGGCATCGGGGAGCTGGCGGACCTGGTTCCCATCTCCGTCACCGATTTGGCCGCGATTGAGAAATTCGTCCGCGCCAATGCGGTCGATCTGGTGGTCATCGGCCCGGAGGATCCGCTGGCGATGGGACTGGCCGATCGGCTTCGCGAGAAGGGCGTTCTGGTATTCGGCCCCGGCAAGGCCGCGGCCCAGATCGAATCCGACAAATGGTTCGCCAAGGAAATCATGCGGCATCAGGCCATTCCCACGGCCGAGGCGCACAGCTTCACCGATCCCGTCGCCGCCGAGGAATACGTCAGGGTTCGGGGCGAGCCGGTCGTCATCAAGGCCGCCGGCCTGGCCAAGGGCAAGGGCGTCTCGATCTGCTACCGCACTTCCGATGCCCTGGAAATGATCGACGCCGTCATGCGCCGCAAGCGGTTCGGCGACGCCGGCAAACGCATCGTCATCGAGGAAATGCTCTCCGGTCCCGAATGTTCCGTCTTGGCGCTGGTGCAGAAACGCACGATCTATATGTTGGAGACCGCCCAGGACCACAAGCCGGTGGACGATGGCGACACCGGCCCGATGACCGGCGGCATGGGCGCCTATTCCCCAACTCCCGTTGTTTCCTCCGAGCTTCTCACTCAGATCGAGCGCGACATCTTCGTTCCCGTCGTTGATGGCATGCTCCGCGAGGGAATCGAATATCAGGGATGCCTCTACGCCGGGCTTATGATTACCCCCAGCGGGCCAAAAGTCCTGGAATTCAATTGCCGCTTCGGCGATCCCGAAACCCAGCCGCTCATGATGCGCTTGCGCACCGATCTGGTCGAGGTGATGCTCGCCATGTCCGAGGGCCGGCTCGATCAGGTTGAGCTGAGCTGGGATCCCCGGCCGGCGATTTGCGTCGTGGCGACCAGCAAAGGTTATCCCGGCGAATATCCCACCGGCATCCCCATCACCGGCATCGAACAGGCGGATGCCATGCCCGACGTCAAGGTCTTCCACAGCGGAACCAAATTACAGGGCAAGACGTTGGTAACCGACGGCGGCCGCGTGCTGGGCGTGACGGCATTGGGCAACACCGTTGCCGATGCCCGGCGCAGGGCTTATGCGGCGATCGGTAAAATCCATTTCGACGGCATGCACTACCGCAAAGATATCGCTCACCAGGCTTTGAAAAACTAAAGGAGAAGATTATGGCAAGGCAAGCGTTCCGTTGGATTCCCGGCATTTTGGCGCTGACGATGCTGGCATCGGTCGCCCGCGCCGACGCGGTGTTCGCGCAGCCGGCGGACTTCGACTTCAAGACCATTCTGACCCCTCCGCCGAAGCCCGATTCCGATCAGGGTCGCCAGGAAATCGACCAATTGCTCAAGCTTCAGGACCAGCGAACCCCCCAGGACGTCAAGCGCATCACGGCGGAAACGAAGTTGACGCCTTTCCTCTTTTCCGAAGTCCTCGGCTCCTGGTTCAATCCCGACGATCTGCCGACCACCGCCACCTTTCTGGTAAAGGTCATGAAAGAATCCGGCGCGGTCAGCAGCGCGGCCAAGGACGTCTTCCAGCGCGACCGGCCGTTCAACGTCGATCCCCGCATCAAGCCCTGCAACGATAAAGAGAAGACCTTTTCCTACCCCAGCAGCCACTCGTTACGGTCGATGGTCCTGGCCCTGACCCTTGCCCAGATATTCCCCGATCAAAAAGATGCGTTGATCGCGCGCGCCAAGCTGGTCGGCGGCGACCGTGCCTTGGCAGGCCAACATTTCCCCAGCGATGTGGCCGCCGGCCGAATCCTCGCCAAGGTCATCTTCCAGAAGATGATGCAAAATCCCGATTTCCAAAGCCAGTTGGAAAAGGCCAAGGATGAATGCCTGGCGAAGGAAAAGGCGAAATAATACGGCGATTGAACATTGTCTGCGTCTTGGCGACCGGATCAAGGATGCGACGCCTATCGCCCGTTCGGGCAGAACCCCCATCACCCCAGCCTGAAATTCAGGAAACTTCCGCCGCATGAGGATCCATGGTCCGTCAGGATTAACAATGACTATCGCGCTATCGGTCGAAATCGCGGCGACGTGATACTGTGGTTTTTCATCGGATCCCACGCGGATTACGACAAGCTCATTTCGCGGTTGTAATTCGGTTTCCGCCAAATCGGTACGCACACAAAAAACCGGGACAACAAGACGGCTATCGAACTTCTTCTCGTCTCCTGCGCTGAAATCGATGATTCTGTGGCGAGGTATTTTCAGCGGGTGCCTGAGGGCACCAGTGCACGCCAAAATGGCGGTAGCGGCCGCAAACGCTACCTGATGCTCGTCGGATTCGGTTGCCTCGGATTTTGGCGACGCTGCGTCTCAATTTGTTGCCCTGTCTGGGGACGCATACCGCCGCTTTTCCACGCCGGGTCGTAGCTTTGCCGGCAACCGCGTCAGGAGCAGAGCGGAAATGTGACCATCCCCGGGTCCTCCCACGCATCCATTGAACCGATAGTCAGCGCCTTTGTCGCCGAAACCTTAGGTGCGGTAGGATTGCCCCCTTCAAAAGGAACTCCGCATGCTAGAGATCGTTTACGATCGTGAGTACCGACCTACCGAGGTCCAGATTCGGTCGTACTACAACCTGCTGCGGTCGCCGCAGCAGATGACGTGGGAATATTCCGACGACTTTGGGTTTCTTCGCAAGTCAGTCGATGAACTCGCGGCCACGTACGCGGCAACCCGCCGAACGGATCGCCACGAGATTTGGGCGGTGGAGGGCCAGCGTATCGTCGGGTACGCTGGGCTGGAGCCGTTTGCGAAGGTGGAGAAACGCCATACGGCCGAACTGGGTTTCGGCGTGGCCGAGGATCGAGTCCGGCGGGGCATTGGTTTCCGTGTGGTGCTCGCGGCCGTTGCAAAGGCCAGGGAACTGGGATTCAAGCGAGTCGAAGGCGACTGCCTGGCGGACAACGTCGCCTCGGCAAGGCTATTCCGCAAGGCCGGATTCGTGGAGGAAGGCATGCGCCACGGTGCCATCGAGAAGAATGGCCGGCTCTACGACCTCCGGCTGTTCGGACTTGTGCTATGAGGTACCAATCGGGCGAAGGAGGCAGGCGTGGAATGCTGCAGATCCAGTCACCTCGTCGCGCACTTCGAAACCGCGCGATCGGCGGCGCGACCGTAAGTCTTAGTCTCCCAACGAGAAAGCCTTCCGGCAGACGTCGGGGGCTTTTCTAAGCCGAAAATCGGGGTGACAGGATCTGAACCCAGACCGCACCTTCTGAATCCGCTTGCGCGCAAACAGTCCCCGATTACCGTAGCAAATGAAATGCGAATCCCGTACCCGTCACGGATCAACCCACCATCATCTCGTACGCCGAGTCCACCATTTCGAGCATTCTCTTCAGCAATCGCGGCTCGTCCTTCAGCAGGGCTGAATCAACCGCGGGGTTGAACGTCACGCGCGGCAGCCCGCATCGGCCGAGGTGGTATTGCAACAGCAGGCGGTTGAGGATTCCGTTGAAGCTGGGGACCAGCGGATCGGCGTTGAGTTGCACATGGACGTGGGCGATTTCGGTGATCGCCGGTTGAACCCGGAATTGCGGCGAATTGATTCGCCGCACGACGTTGTCCAGCCGGACCATGTTCGTCCTATCCAATGACGCCAGCGACAGCCCGCAACCGATCGACGTGTACCACCGGACGACCGTCTGCGAGGTGATCGCGGCGCCGGCGCGGAGCGAGGATTCAATCCGGCGAAGAATCGCCACGTGATTGCGGATGCGCCGGCTGGTGCGCGAGCCCAACCCCTTGCCCGACCATCCCGGCGTCATCGCCGCGGTCACTTCCGTTGGATCGACTTGAATGCCTTCGAGTTGGAAGCTGCTCAAAGTGGCGGCGGCGAAATACTCGGCGCCAGACCCCGGCGCATGGGGCGCTTCCGGCCGCGCCGCCAGTCGACGTTTCCGCTGAATCAACCGCAGCCACCTTGGCCAGTCGATGCGAATCCCCACTTTGCCGAGACGCAACGATCTACCGTTGTGCCCCGCGGAATGATGCTCGCCGTTCATGGACGTTCCAAATCCCTGCGGCCGATCCCCCTGGCTAAAGCGCCTGCTCGTTGGTCTCGCCCGTCCGGATGCGAATGACCTGGGCGATGGGGTGGATGAAAATCTTCCCGTCGCCGACCTCCCCGGTCCGTGCCGCCTCGATGATCGCGGCCGTGGCCTTTTCCAAGTCTTCCGATTTCACGCAAACCTTGATCAATACCTTCGGGACGAACCCGACATCCATCTTCGCGCCGCGATAGCGCTCGGTATGACCCATTTGCCGGCCGAATCCCTTGCATTCGACCGCCGTCACGCCCAGGATTCCAACCTTCGCCAGGGCCGTTTTCACCGCGTCAATCTTGTGCGGCTTGATGACCGCTTCAATCATCTGCATCGGACTTTCCTCCGTATCAAATTCGAGTCTGACCGGCACGTCGAACGTTTCCTCTGACGTGCCGATGAGCCTGGAAGTTTACACGGAACGCCGATGCATGACCACCATCCCTCCGCATCCATACAATTATGATGCCAACACGCGGCCGACGGCATTTCACTGCCGCTCTCCATTTGCAGGAAATGCCGGAAAGACCAGCCGATTTTGATGCAGATCAAGTTCGAATCAGACGATTGTGCGCCAGGCCACTGGATCGCCTAAAAACGATGCAACGGCGTCGCGAGGTCTTTGAATTGCCGAGGTTTGCGGCAGCGTATTAGAGCTTCGAAAGCTGCGCAATCACTGCCCGAAAATCCTTCGGAGGCGGACATTCAATCGTCACTTGGCGTCCATCGGGATGCACAAATCCCAGCTTCTCGGCGTGCAGGGTCAATCGGGCGATGAGCGGGCGCTCCTCCTCGCCGGCGGTGGGGCGGTAATCACGTTTGTAGTCGCTTAGGAAGATTCCGACTCTTCCGCCCGGCGGCGGCGGGTTGTAAAGCGGGTCAATCGCCAGCGGTAAACCGAAGAATTTCAAATGCACCCGGATTTGGTGCGTCCTTCCGGTTTTCGGATAACAGCGCAGCAGGGTGAATCGCCGCATCCGCCGCTCCACCTTCCACGCCGTGCTTGCCGCCCGGCCGTGCTTTGTCACCGCCATCCGATCCCGGCTCGCGGAATGCGGTGCGATCGGAGCGTCGATTTCCCCTTCGTCCTTTTGCGGCCGGCCCAACACCAGGGCCAGATACTCCTTTTGCACCCGGTTGTTTTGAAACTGCTCGGAAAGATGCCGCTGGGCCGATACGTCCTTGGCCAGCAGCAGCGTCCCGCTGGCCTCCTTATCCAGCCGATGAACCACCCGCAGCCGCGGATCGACCGGCCCCGTGCACGCAAGCCCGGTTTGCCGCGACAGCATCTGCAATACGCTGTCCGTTGCCCCCCGGCCCGGGATGGTCGCCAAATGTGCCGGTTTGGCCACCGCAATCAGGCGGTCGTCTTCAAACAAAATCACAAGCTCGGGCTGGCGGATCGGAAATCTCCGGTTGACGTTGATTTTCAGCGGTTCTACTATCACCGGCATGGCGGGTGCTTTTCAAGGAGCAGAGCATTGCGATTACTCATAGCCATCCCGGTCTTTAACGAGTTGAAGTACGTCGACGGGGTCCTGGGCAAGGTCCACCAGTTCTGGCCGGACGTGCTGGTCGTTGACGACGGCAGCACCGACGGAACGGGCCAAATGCTCGCCGCACGCTCCGACATCCGGCTTATCCGCCGGGGCGAAAACCGCGGCTATGGCCAGAGCCTCATCGACGCCTTCGCCTTTGCCGACGGCGCCGGATATGACTGGGTCATTACCATGGATTGTGACGAGCAGCATGAGCCGGAGATGATCCCTCATTTCATTCGGGAGATCCAAACCGACCGATGGGATATCGTCAGTGGTTCGCGTTATCTGCACCCACGCAGCAACGACGATCTTCCGCCCACCGATCGCCGCGCCGTCAACGTCGCCATCACCACCATCCTCAACGATCTGTTTCATCTCGGGCTGACCGACGCATTCTGCGGGTTCAAGGCCCACCGGGTTTCGGCGATGCGGCGATTGCGCCTCGACCAGCCGGGATACGCCTTCCCCCTGCAATTATGGCCCCAGATCGCCGCCGCAAATCTGCGGCTTACCGAAATCCCCGTCCGGCTCATCTACAACGATCCCACCCGCCATTTCGGCGGGGCACTGGATGATGCGGGCGTTCGCCTTCGTCATTATCTCGACGTCCTGACCACAGAAGTGGCGCGCCTTGCCGACAATCCGCTTTCGCCCGCCGTCGTGGAGGCGAAGCCTTCCACCGTGGAGGCGAAGCCTTCCACGGAACCGGTGGCCGAATCGTCCTGTTGCTTTTGCCCATAATCGTCGATCCGCATGATCCAGGATTTTTCCGCCTATCCCGACTGGAAAGCGCCGGCGGAGGATTCGGCCCCCGTCATCTGGCCCCAGCCGGATCAGATCCTCCACGATACGGTTGAGAACCACAGGCGGCTGTCGGCGTGGGACTCGCCGCTCGCCGACTTGCGACGCCGACAACGCCAAATGCTCAAGCTGAGCGAGGATCGGCCCGTCATCGCCAGCGGGCATCAGACCGAGTTGTTCCATCCGGGCGTATGGGCCAAGCTGGCCATGATCGACGCCGCCGCCCGCCGTCTCGACGCCGACAGCTTCTTCGCCGCCGTCGATAGCGATGCTCCAAAGCACCTGCAACTCCGCTGGCCGGACCATTCCCTGCCCATCACCGACGACCCGCGGCTTGCCGCCGCCCAATGGTGCGGGTTGCTCGATGCACCCTCCGCCTCGCACGTCGATCGCTTGAAATCCGCCCTCCAATCCTCCGCCGAGCGATGGTCGTTCGCCCCCTTGGCCATGGAATTCCTCGATGATCTCCGCGATCAATCCTCGCGGAAACCCGCTCTTTCCGCCGCTATTACCGCCGCCATGTACCGCCTGGATTGGAGCCTGGGTCTGCGACATAAATCCATCCTCACTTCCAGGCTCTGGATGAACGAGCCCTATCTGGCGTTCGTCCAGCATCTCCTGGCCAGGGCCGATTCCCTTGCCGGCGTTTACAACCAGGCCCTGGCCGAATTCCGCGACGCCCACGCCATCGACAACCCCGGCCGACCCATGCCCGATTTGCACCTCTCGCCCGACCAATGCGAGGCCCCATTCTGGCTGGACGACCTGGCACGGCAAACGCGCATCCGCGCCTGCGTTCAGCGCCAAGCCAGCCAATGGCGGCTCACACTCGACGGCGACGCGTTCCCCTTCTCGCAAAAGGCGGATTCCTCGGCGGCAGGGCTGCTGCAACAATTCCTCCAGCAGCACAATGTCCGTCTCTCCCCGCGCGCCTTGACCCTCACCCTGTTCCTGCGGCTTTTGGTCGTCGATCAATTCGTTCACGGCATCGGTGGGGGGCGCTACGAGCAGGTGAACGATCGCATCATCGAGCGTTTTTTCGGCCTCGCCGCGCCCGCGTTCAGCGTCACCACCGCCACGCTCTATTTCCCCGCCGCCGTCGGCCGCCAACGCATCTGCCTCCCCTGCCTGGCGCACGAGGGACACCGCCTTCGCCATGCCGTCATGGGGCCCGCCAAGATGCAAATGGTCGATCAGATCCAGGGCCTGCCGCGCCGCTCGAACCAGCGACAGCAGGTTTTCAGCCAGATGCACAGCCGCCGCGCCGAGGTCGTTCGAATCCATCCCAGCATCCGAACCTGGCAGCAGCGCATGAACGACGCCATCCGCCAAAACGCCGACGAACGCGGAATCTTCGATCGCGAATTGTTCTACGCGATTCAGCCGAGACAGCGGCTGGAGGGATTGATCGAGAAATACGCCGCGGCATTCGCCGAAGCCGAAGGCCGGAAATCCGAAATACGAAATCCGAATGACGAATCAAATCTGAAGCCCGAATGACGAATGTCCGAAAACTTTGCTTCGTCATTTGGTCATTCGGTCATTCGGGCTTCATTCGTCATTCGGATTTCGGATTTCGGGCTTCATATTCTCCGCCTCCTCTTGCCAGCGGCGCTGATTCCGCTACCTTACGCCGCGTTCCAGTCCCCTACCAAAAGGAGTCGTCCCAATGTCCCTCGTCCTGCCGCACGGCGGCACACTCGTCAATCGGATCGTCGAACCATCGGCCGCCCAGGCGGCGCTGAAGGAAGCGGCGTCGTTGCCCTCGCTCACCCTCTCTCCGCGCGAGCAGTTCGACCTGGAAATGATCGCCATCGGCGCGTTCTCTCCGCTCGCCGGCTTCATGCGCAACGCCGATTTCCAATCCGTCTGCAACGAGATGCGCCTGGCCAACGGAACCGTCTGGCCCATTCCCGTCATCTTGTCTCCCCCCAACGATCAGGTGGATCAAATTCAGCTCAACGCAAGGATCGCGCTGAAGGATTCGCGGGGCCGGGTATTGGCCCTGATGAACGTCGAGGAAAAATATCGGCACGACAAGGAACTGGAAATCCCCAACGTCTATCGCACGCAGGACGATGCGCATCCCGGCGTGGCATTGGTGCGGAAGCAGGGCGATGCCTGCCTCGCCGGGGCGGTCGATGTCATCCAGGCCAATTATGATCCCGAATTTCCCGAGTATCGTCTTCCTCCGGCCAGGACGCGCCAGGCTTTTGCCGCCCACGGCTGGAGCACCGTCGCCGCCTTTCAGACCCGCAATCCCATCCATCGCTCCCATGAATATCTCACCAAGTGCGCCCTGGAGATGACCGATGGCCTGCTCATCCACCCCCTGGTCGGCGAAACCAAGTCCGACGACATCCCCGCTAACGTCCGAATGCAATGCTATAAAACGCTCATCGATGGCTATTACAACAAACAACGAACGATGCTGACGGTGATGCCGCTGGCAATGCGTTATGCCGGCCCGCGCGAAGCGATCCTGCATGCCCTGATCCGTAAGAACTACGGCTGCACGCATTTCATCGTCGGCCGCGATCACGCCGGCGTCGGAAACTACT
>JBEKXM010000105.1:0-10436 GCA_049512115.1 Tepidisphaeraceae bacterium
GGCCATCCATTTGGACAACGTCGCCTTGAGTTGCGTCCCCTCGGCCACGGCCTTCTGCAATTGGGATTCCGACATCGACAATCGCTGGCGCAAATCCTCCAGGTCGGCCGCGTCGTCCTTCAGCGTTCTCTCCTGCTCCGCGATCTTCGCCGATTGCTCGATCCGCGTCTTGTCGAGTTGCTCGACGTTGTTTTCCAGCCGGCTGTTTGCCTGCCATTGAATCGCGCATAGCACCGCCAGCACCGCGACGCCGAGACAGTTGAAGATTGAAAGGAACCGGTTCACGGCGTTGCCTTCTTTCCCGAGGGGTTGATCTCGAACGCCACCTTTTCGATTCCCACCAGGCGGACCAGGTCCAGCACGTGGATCACGTCCCCGTGCCGCGCCTCGGTATCTCCGCTGATGATGATCCGCACGTTGGGATTGGCCCGCCGGAATCCCGCCAAGGCGCCGATCAGTTCGTTGTCGTCGACCGCCTTCTTGTCCACGTAGGCCGATCCCGCCTTGTCCACCGTAATATCGACGAAATCGCGCTTGGATTCGTTCGCGGCCGACACCGCCGTCGGCAGGTTCACCGGCACGCTCTTCAGGTTCACCATGCTCAGGCTCACCAGCATAAACGACGCCAGAAGGAAGAACATGATGTCGATGAGCGGGATGATTTCGATCCGCGCCTCGGCCAGGTCGGAGGGGAGCTTGGCATCCAGTTTAACCGGCATGGGCGGCCTCCCGGGTCTTTTCCCGTTGGTCGATGGCGCGCTTGCGGGCGAATTGCTCCAGATCGTGCCCGTGATGTTTGGCCGATTCCACCAGCAATTCAACGTGGTTGATCGTCCGTTCCAGCCGGGCCCGGAAAGTGGTCAGTTGCCGGTTGAAATAGTTGTATGGAACCAGGCAGAAAATCGCGATGCCCAGCCCGCAGGCGGTGGCGATCAGCGCCTCGGCGATTCCGCCGCTGACCTTCGTGGGGGCAAGTTGTTCCTCGCCGACGAAATGGAACGACCGCATGATCCCCGTGATGGTCCCGAGCAATCCCAGCAACGGCGCCAGCGTGATCAGCGTTCCCAGCACCCATTGCCGCCGTTCCCCCGCCTCCAACTCCTTCGAGGCGCGAAGCTGCATCGCGCCCAGCAGCGAACTGTGCGCGTGAACCAGCCCTTCGTGAATCGTCTGAAGGATCGGATCGTGCCGATCGTTGGTGAGCATCATGGCCCCGTCGAAATCGCCGGCGGCGATCGCGTCGAAGCTCCGCTCCATCACCGCCGCCCGCGTCCGCCGCATCAGGCTCCACCACCACATCGCCCTTTCAATGACCACCGTGACCGCCGCCAGCAGGGCAACCAGGATCGGCCACATGACCGGCCCGCCCTCCTGAAAGTAATCCACGACAATGTTCGCCAGGGCAATGTTCATATTACGACTCCTCATTCATGCCGATTGAGTTGAAACTGGATGGACACTTCATAAATCCGCACCGGGCCTTTCCGGAAGCGCCACGTGGTCCGCACCGCGCGGACCGCCGCGCTGTTCAGCACCGGCCACGGACAGGGCGAGATGGCCTCGGCTTGATTGACCCGGCCATCCTCTCCCACCGTCATTCGCACCACGACGGTCCCCTCCTGCCCGGCTCGAACCGCCTCCGGCGGATACTCCGGGGCGGGCTGCTCCCCTTCGCCTTCTCCGTACGTGAGCCGGATGACTGACTTCTCCGGCTGGTTGCGCGGCGGGGTTTCGACCAGGTGCACGGGCGCATCCACCGGCTCGGCGAAGGCGATGGCCGGACTGGGCGCCGCCACCGCCGGCGTATCCGGCGGCGCGGCCGCCGGCGGTGGACTCGTTTCCGCCGGCCGCTGTGGGATCGCCTCGACGTTCAACAATTCCGCATCCACGGGCGCCGCCGGCCCAGCCGACGACGCCCATCGGAGCGAAAAGCGCAATCCAATCAACCCGACCACGACGCACCCGCTCCACACCACCATCGTGGCCACCGCGAGCAAACCCGCCTCGTGTTTCTCATCTCCATCAGAAGTCATAAGCCAAGCCCACGTAGAAAGTCCGCCTTTGGCCATACTGCGGCGCGCCGACTCCGATTCCCGAGCCGCTGCGGATTTGATAGCTTTCGTCAAACACGTTCAGCACGTCGAACCGAAGCTTGATGATGTCGCCCCGCGAGCCGTTGGGGTGAAACGCGTGTCCGTAGCCGACATTGATCGGGTAATACGGCGGTTCCGCGAATTGGTTGGCGAACCCCGAGCGTAAACCCGATCCGTACAACGCATCGACGTAAACCTCGTCGTTCTTCCACTGGTACGAAACCCCCGCCGATGCCGTGTATTCCGATTGGTGGTCCAGTGGGATCGCCTGGTTTTGGATATAGGCCAGTTCCGAACTGTCGATGGTGAACTGCTGGGAAACGATGTCTTTGCCCTGGTCCAGCGTCCAGGCGAAATTCCCGAACGCCGTAAACCCTTCTGCCTTGTACGTCGTGCTGGCTTCCGCTCCGTACACCACGCCGTATCTGTAATTGAACGGCGTGAAGATCACCGCGTTTCCGAACTGCCCCAGGTCAATCAGGTTCTTCGCCTGTTTGTAAAATCCGTCCACGTTCACCTGCCACGCCTTGGTGATCTGCTCCGAAACCCCGGCATCGTAATAATTCGACCGCTCGACCAGCGGAGCACCGTCCAGCGTGTTCGGCGGGGCGTTGGTCGTGTTCGCGAATTTCGCGATCGTGCCCGGCGGCACGTACTGCACCGGCGGCGGCACGAAATACCGCGCATAGCCGATGTGCGCCGTCGTCTGCTTGTTCACCTTCCATACCAGGTTCACGCGCGGGCTGATCTGCCCTTCGTTGTCGAAATTTGCCGCGAATTCATCGAGGCGGGTGCCGTAGTTCACCGTCACGGCCGGCGTGAGCTTCCATTCATCCTGGAGATACACGCCCGCTTCCGTCGCGTTGTTCCGCGTGTCGTCCACGATGTATTCGGGAAAGGCGGACACCGCCTGCGTCACCGGATCGACCGCGAACACGCTGGTATTGGTGTTATTCCTTTCCACCGTGTAATCCGCGATCAACCCGGCCCGAAGCGTGTGCTGATCGTTGATGATGTACGAGCCGTCCACCTGAAGTCCGCTGGTGGCGAAGGAATTGAGGACCTCTCCCGCTACTCCCTGAAGCATCAGGTCCCCGACCGGGTCGGGAACGAAATGAATCTGCCCGTAACGAAAGAACGCCGACGCCAGCAGCGAGAATTGATCCACGCTCTTCTGATACGAGACGACGCCGTAATACTCCTGCTCGTTCTGGTTCTCGTTTTCGACCGATGAATCGAACGTCGAATCGTTTCCGATCGGAAATGCCACCGGCACGTTGGGAATATTGGGGATTTGAAAATCCGCGTCCGACCCGTTGACGATGAAGCTCAGCCGGCTCGTGTCGTCGATGTGGTACGTGGCGTAAACGAACAACTTTTCCTGGTCCGTGTCATCGTGGATGGGCCGGTAGCTCGGCGTGGGATTCTCAATCCCGTCGTCGCTGTGCTTGTACGACCCGGCGACAAAGTAATCCCATTTCCCCTGCGTCCAGCCCAGATCGACCGACGGCTCCAGCGTGTCGTATCCGCCGCCGTACATCGAAACTTCCCCTCCCTGCAGCGCCTGGCCCGACTTGCTGGTCACGTCGATGATCCCCGCCGTGTGAAATCCAAACTGGGCCGGCAAACTTCCATCGATCAACGTCACCGACTCGATCATGTGCGTGTCCAATTCCTGTCCGAACGTGCTGACCGGCTGGGGCAGCAGAACGCCGTCCACCCGGTAAGTCGTGTTCGCGTGCTCGCCGCGCACGTGTTCCTGGCCAAACGAATCCATCACCACGCCCGGCGTTCGCAAGAGCACCTGTTGGAACGTCGCGTTGTTTCCCTCCGGAATCGTTTCGATCTGGTTCGGCCCTTCGGTGTACGTCGTGGCCCCCAGGCTCGGCGCGATCTGATCGCGGGCCAAATCCAGATCGGACGTGACCACCACCTTGGCCAGTTGTCCCGCAACCGGCGCCGGCGCCAATGCCGGCGCCGATGTCGGCGCTGGCGCCAATTTGTGCATCGCCAGCGGTGGCGGGGGGGCCGGGGGTATTGCCGAGGTATCCGGATTTGTGGACCGACTTACATTAGTCGCCGCTGGAATTTGTGCGCCCCAGCCGAGCGCGCCGCCCGCGGCAATAGCCGCGACGGCCCAAACGAACAATAAACGCATGGGATTGCGCCTCCGAGAGATGCCATTGGAATTTCGTCGATGGAATATCGAGATCGGACTAAAGGCACGACCCATGCCGGGGAACGCCCACGGCGCCGCCGTGGGGATTTCCCGCGCGATAAAAGATCTGAAATGCCTTAATCCGATGTCGAAAAACTCGGCGGCGCACGCGCCGGAATGAACACGACGAACGCCAGCACCGGCGCTTCGGCGTGCGGGAGGGGAGCAATCTCAACGTTTGGCAGAGCGGGCTCGGGCAACGTCGGCGGCGCCGGCTGATGCGCCTTCATCGCCTTCAACGTCTGGCAGATCAGGCAGTCGTCATGGTCGTCCGCTTCCTTCAGCGGCTTGGCCCCGTCCTTCTTCCCCGATTCAACCGCCTGGGGCTTTTCGTGATGGTGCTCGAACCGCTCGTGCAGACATTCGCCCAGCCCCGACGCCCAATAGACGAACGACAGCAGCAGGAGGATGTTGAGCGCCCGGCGAATCATGAACGAAGTCGTCCAACACCCATCATCCTCATATCCCCTTTTTGATGCAAGAATCCCGATTCCTTGTTACCATATCCCCCATGCCACTCGATGACATTCTCATTGATGCCGAGATGCACATGGAGAAGGCGACCGATCATCTTCTTCAAGAGCTTCGCGGCATCCGCACCGGCCGGGCCAGTCCCGGACTGGTCGAGCACATTAAAGTTGAATACTACGGTTCGGCCACCGATCTCCGCTCCATCGCCGCCATCAGCATTCCCGAGGCCACCCAGATTCTCATCAAGCCCTTCAGCCCCGGCGATATGCACGCAATCGAAAAGGCCATCAACGACAGCAAAATCGGCCTGACGCCGCATAGCGATGGCAAGCAGCTTCGCCTGGTCTTGCCCTCACTGTCGCAGGAGCGGCGATTGCAACTAGCCGGTCAATGCAAACAAATGGCCGAGACCGCCAAAGTCGCCATCCGCAACGCCCGCCGCGATGCCAACAAGATTTTGGAGACCGAGGAAAAGGGCGGCGTCGTTACCGAAGACGAATCCACGCGAGGCAAAGAGCAGATCCAGGAGCTGACCAAAACCTACGAAGCCAAGGTCGATGAGGTGGTCGAGAAGAAGCGCGCGGAAGTCATGCAGATATAACGGGTGGACCCCCCAGCCCCCGTTTGCCGCAGAGCAGGTAGCGGTTCAAATTCACTCACCAAAGCCCACGGATGTTCATCCGTGGGGTTTTTTGACCGTATAAAACCCCAAACTGACCACCGCCCACACCCGAGCTTCATTTACCCGAGAATAATTCTGATGCATTAGCGTTTGATATGGTACATCCCGCTTAAAGCTCATGCCGGACCGCCCGGTCCGCCAGGGTTTGCGGTTGGAAGAAAACTGAGGAGCGTAATATGCGTAAGCTATTGATTATCCTAATGTTGGGTGCGTTCGGCGTCGCGATGCTTCCGTCGGTTCCGGCCCACGCCGGCACCACCGTGCAGCTCGTTAAGAAGCATCATCATCGCCATCACCACCGCCACCATCACAGGAAACCCGCATAATCCAGAAATTCATCCCACAAAAGCGGCCTCACGAAAGCCGCTTTTTCATTGGGGCGCGATTCTCACCCGTCGCCCTTCGATCCGCAGCCGCCCGTCCTGGAAAAGCCTGATCGCCTCCGGATACGCGATCATCTCCTCCTCAAACACCCGTTGCGCCAGCGATTCGGCCGTGTCGTCCTCCAGCACCGGGCAGGTGCGCTGAAGGATAATCGGGCCGGTGTCGTACTCCCGATCGACAAAATGAACCGTGCATCCGCTCACCTTGCAGCCATGGTCCAGCACCGCCTGATGCACCCGCCGCCCATACATCCCCTTTCCCCCAAAGCTCGGCAACAGCGCCGGATGAATGTTCATCAGCCGCCCGGAAAATGCCGCCGGAATCTCCAGCATCGACAGCCATCCCCCCAGACAAACCAACTCGGCGCGCGCATCGAGGCAGATTTTGAACACGTCCCGGCTGAATTGGGCGTCGGAAAAATATTTTCCGCGCTCGACTACGTGGCAAGCCAGGGCCGCGCTTTTGGCCCGTTCGATCCCCTTGATTCCCGGCCGCGACGCGATCACCGCGGCGATCCTGGCATTCAGCGACCCATCCCCGATCCGATCCACCAGGTTTTGCAGCGTCGTTCCCCCTCCGCTGATCAGCACCGCAAGTTGAATGGGCGATTTGGGCATTGGAATTAATTCGCTCCGGATCATTCACCGCGGAGAACGCTGAGACCGCGGAGAAATGCGTTTTTGCCACAGATATAAATCAGATCGACGCAGATGAAATGCATAAGAGAAGAGCTCACGCAGAGGCGCAAAGGCGCAGAGTTGTTTTCTTTGCGCCTTTGCGCTTCTGCGTGAGATTCTTCTTCTGATTTATCCGTGTGCATCTGATTTTCATCCGTGGCAAAAACTCTTGCATTTATCTCCCCGTTCTCTGCGTGCTCTGCGGTAAATCTGAATTTCCCGGATTAACGGGTTCATTTTAACCGGCTGCCCGCACGACCGCCGCGTCGCGCATCGACAAATCCGGATACTCCGCATCCTCCCCGACATCCGGCCGGCGCTTCCAGCTTCGGGCGCAGGCTTTGTATTTCTCCCGCGTATCCACGACCTCCACGCCGTCATTTCCGGGCGGGCAGTCCACAAGGCTGTGAAAACCGGCGCCAACCAGGTCTTCCAGGTCCGGCCCGTAGGGCTCAAGCCGCTGACGTAGCGTTTCATCGACGCGATACACCACCTCCGCATCCAACGCCTTGTTCAATCCAACGGATTTTTTCAGTCCGTCAAGCTGCAACAATGCCTGATCGCGCAGTTCCATCAGCGTCGCCCATTCCCGCTTCTGCTCGTCGGTCGCCGGTTCGCCCGCTTCCTTCGGCAAAAGCAGCAGATGCACCGCCGCCACGCCGGCTTCCTCGCCGCTCTTGTGCGGCAAGTGTTGCCACGCCTCATCCGCCGTGAACACCAGCATCGGCCCCAACAGCCGAATCAGGCAATCCGCCATGCGCCGCATGACGGTCTGGCACCGCCGCCGCAGCGGCGAATCCGCCTTCTCGCAATACAGCCGGTCCTTCATCGCGTTGCCGTAAACCGCGCTGATCTGCACCGCACAGAAATCGTGCATCAGCCGGAACGCCCGGTGAAGCTGATACGCATCATACGCCGCCATCACTTCGCCGATCAGCTTGTTCACCTCGGCCATCGCCCACCCGTCGAGGCTCGCCGCCTCGATGGGCAGCGAATCCTTTTGCGGATCGAAATCGTAAAGATTCGACAGTAGATACCGCAGCGTATTGCGGATTTTCCGGTATTTGTCCCCGAATTCCCGGATGGCCGTCGGACTGGCCGGGATATCGTTCTGATAATCGACGCTGCAACACCAAAGCCGCAGAAGATCGGCCCCGTGCTTGTCGATCTCCTGCATCGCCGTGACGTATTCCTTATCCGATTTGCTCACCTTGGTCCCATCCGGCTTCACGACGAATCCATGCGTCAAAACCTGCTTGAACGGCGGCTTGCCGGTCGCGCCGAGGCTAAGCAACAGGGACAATTGAAACCATCCGCGATGCTGGTCCGATCCTTCCAGATAAAGATCGGCCGGGAATTTCAGACTTTGCCGCGCTTCCACCACCGCATGCCACGAACTGCCCGACTCGAACCAGACGTCGAAAATATCCTTCTCTTTCCGCAGATTCTCCGGCGAAAATCCATTCGGATATTTGAAATCCGCGCCGAGCAAATCGGCCGGCGAATCCGTGAACCACGCATCGCTTCCCTTGACGCCAAACGTCTTGGCCACCGCCCGAACCGATTGCGCCGTCAAAAGCGCTTCGCCCTTTTCGTTGTAGAACACCGGGATCGGCAATCCCCACGCCCGCTGCCGCGAGATGCACCAATCGGGGCGGGATTCGAGCATCCCGCGGATACGGTTGCGTCCCCAATTGGGAACGAAGGTCTCAATGTGAGTCTTGTCGCCCCACTGCAAGTCAGGAATGTCCAACTTACTATTGGCTTCTTTGATCCTATCAGGCGAAGGTCGCTCGAATGACCTACCCTCGGCTTCTAGCAATTGACCTTCCGCCCACGCTTCACGCTGAGTTTTGTCTTCTTCCGCAACGATCTCGTGCTGCTGATCGGTGATTGGATTAAACGGATCAAGCCCAACCGCAGCCAAGGCCCGTATCCTCAGGGATTTTGGTTTTAGCCCCATTGGGTCAGATGGCAACAAAAATGGCTTATCCATCGCCACGAACCACTGCTCCGTCGCGCGGAAGATGATCGGCGTCTTGCTCCGCCAGTCATGCGGATAACTGTGCGTGATGGTCTCCTCGGCAAGGAGCAAGCCCGCTTTTTTCAAGTGCTCGACGATCAGCGGATTCGCTTCTTTGACGCTTTTCCCTCGCAGCCATTCCGGCACGCTGTCGTCGAACCGCCCGCTGGCCAGCACCGGGCTATACACCTCCAGCCCTTCGCGCATGCCGGTTTCGTAGTCGTCCTCGCCATGCCCGGGCGCGGTGTGAACCAGGCCCGTGCCGTCGGTTGTCGTGACATACTCCGCCAGCACCACCTTGCCGACGCGATCGACGAACGGATGGCGATACGTCGTGCCGGCCAGTTCCCGGCCCGTGAACGATTTCCCCGCAGGGTCGCGTTCAATTCCCGCTCGTTTCAAAACACTTCCTTCCAAATCCTCGGCGACGATGGCGATGCGTTTTTCCCCGTTCTTCGCGTACCTGGCCGCGCGGTATTTCACGTCAGGATGGACCGCCACCGCCAGATTCGCCGGCAAAGTCCATGGAGTCGTCGTCCACACGAGCAGAAAAGCGCCCTCACCCCAACCCTCTCCCGGAGTACCGGGCGAGGGGGAAAGAAGGGGAAATTCAACGTACACGCTCTTGTCCTGCACATCCTGATATTCCAACTCCGCATCCGCCAGGGCCGTTTGGTTGGCGATCGACCACGGCACCGGCTTGAGCTTGCGATACACCAACCCCGCCTCGACGAATTTGGCAAACACGTCCAGCGTGGCCGCTTCGTATCCCGGCTTCATCGTCTCGTACGGGTTTTCCCATTCGCCGAGGATGCCCAATCGCTTGAACTGCTCGCGCTGCACCGCCACGTATTTCGCGGCGTATTCATGGCACTGCTTCCGCACTTCCAGCGTGCTCAATTCCCGGATGTTCTTGCCTTCCTTCTTGATCTGCTCCTGAATCTTGTGCTCGATCGGCAATCCATGGCAATCCCAGCCCGGAACGTACGGGGTCTGATATCCCTGCATCGACCGAAACCGCAGAATGACGTCCTTCAGCGTCTTGTTGATCAGATGTCCGATGTGAATGTCGCCGTTGGCGAACGGCGGCCCATCGTGCAACACCCATTTGCCCAGCGGCGCCGGCCGCGCCATCAATTTCTCATACAGCTTCGATTCATTCCATCGCTTCAGCCTCGCCGGCTCGTTAGCCGTGAGCTTGGCCTCCATCGCGAACGCCGTCTGCGGGAGGTTCAGCGTCGTCTTGTAATTCTTTTTCTCTTCCATTGGATTTCTCAAAGTTTAGCAACACTGGGAAACAAAAAAACCCCGCCGTTGGGCAGGGCTTTACAAATCGTATGGATGAACGATCGGCCCTACCCGTCTTGACGCGGGATAATAATCGTTCGGCCGATGATCGCGACCGCGGCTTTCCGCATGATGCACGAATTGTATCGGAAAGATGTGCCCGGTCAATGAATGGATTTTCATTGGCGGACAGCGGGTGGTGTCCTGATTTGAAATTCAGGGTTCTGGATGATTGCCTACTCCCGCTGGAAAAAGTTTCTGTACAGAAGAATGATGATCGCCAAGAGCCAAATGAAGAGTGCCAAATCTGCCGCAGAGAAGCGGTATTTGAGCCAAGGAATCGCTGGTTTCGGTGAGCGACGTGGAGCGTAAAGAATCTTTTCCGGTATTTTCTTCATTGACGTCCCCATTTTACCACCCGCGCGTGAAAAAAAACTGCCGGTAGGCGGACAGCACCCGGCACCGGGTTGCGGGACCGAATCCGTGGGTTTGTATCGTTTACCCCATCGCAGAAGATTTTTGTCGGTTCCGCTTTTCGTGCCGTCCGGCCGCGCCGGCTCGAATATAAGTGGGCGTCGGCGCTGTCAGGGCCGCGGGGGGG
>JBEKXM010000106.1:0-10428 GCA_049512115.1 Tepidisphaeraceae bacterium
TGGAAATGGGCGATGCCAAGGCCAACCGCGAGCTGTTTAACCTGAACCAGGCCAAGCAATTCATGCAGACCGTGCTGCACGGCAACAGCATCAAGGAACTGATCGGCGCGGAGAAAACGCTCAGCCTTCGAGGAATGTTTTACAAGGGCCTGCACACGATCCAGGGCGCCAAGGGAGAAAAGACGTTCGCCGCCCAGGATGAATCCGACGGGATTCTGGAGGATTTGGAGGTCGCCCTGGGTTCGCTTCGCGAGGAGCTTCACGTCTTCGCGGAGAACCGGGGCGCGATGGTCGGCAACGTCACCGTGGTCGACAAGGGCGACGAGATCGATTGCCGCCGAATGGGCAGCGGCGGTTACGCTATCCCCAGCATCACCGAATCGGACGTCATTCAATTCAAGAAGATCGACGCCGATTTCGTTTTGCACGTCGAAAAAGGAACGGTCTGGAATCGCTTCAACGAAGATCGCTTTTGGGAGACGCACCACTGCATTCTGACCCACGGCGGCGGGCAGCCGCCGCGCGGCGTGCGGCGGCTTCTCCAGCGATTCAGCGCCGAAGCAAAGCTCCCGGTCATCTGCCTGCTCGACTGCGACCCTTGGGGGCATTACATCTACAGCGTCATCAAGCAAGGCTCGATCAGCCTGGCCTTCGAAAGCCAGCGATTGGCCATTCCCGACGCCAAATTCCTCGGCATCCGCGCCAAGGATTACGTTCAATGCAAGCTCACGGACGACGTGCAGATCGAGTTGAACGACAACGACAAGAAGCGCGCCGGCGAAATCGCCAACTATCCGTGGTTCAAGGAGAACAAGGCCTGGCAAAAGGAAATCCAGCAGATGCTCTCCAACGGATTCAAGATGGAAGTCGAATCGCTCATCACCAAGGACATCAGCTACGTCACCGAGGAATACGTCCCGGAGCGGCTGAAGAAGAAGGATTGGCTGGATTGATGCGGTTTGTCGGCTAGAATAATGGACGGATGACCGTAGCTGCTTCTCAAAATTCCCTGATCGATCAGCAACACATCGTTCTCGACGATGTTTCCTGGGAATTCTACGAGCATTTGTTGGAAGAAATCGGTGATCGGCCAATTCGCATTACCTACGACAGCGGAAGCCTGGAAATCATGGCGCCGCTCAACATTCACGAATATTGGAAAACGTGCATCGGGCGGTTGATTGAAAACATGTGCCTGGAGCGTGACATAAAAATGTTGCCGGGCGGCTCTACCACGTTTCGTCGAAAAGACAAGGAAAAGGGTTTGGAGCCGGATGAGTGCTATTATTTTCAGAACATCGATGTAATGCGGAACAAGCGGGGCGAAATGGATTTAACGAAGGATCCGCCGCCGGATTTGGCCGTGGAAATTGACATCACCTCCCGTTCAATCGCGCGCGAGCCGATTTACGCGGCTTTGGGGATTCCGGAGTTATGGCGATTCGACGGCAAGAAGCTGGCCGTTCTGCGCCTCGCGCCTTCCGGGAAATATAAGCCTCAAAAGAATGGCGGTCTCTTTCCTTTCCTGCCGATGGATGAATTCAATCGTTACCTGAAGCGATTTGAAGAAGAAGACCACAATGCCGTGGTGCGTGCATTCCAGAAGTGGGTCGTGACCCTTCCGTAAGAGATCGGTGATATTTTAGAAATGCGGGCGCCGGCATAGAATCGCGGTCCCTATGTTCGTACGCCTCAGCAAATCCTTCCATTTCGAGGCCGCCCACGACCTGCCGTCGTTTCCCGACGGCCACAAATGCCGCCGGCTCCATGGGCATTCGTATCACTTCGACGTGGTTGTCGAAGGCGAGGTCGATCCGGACAAAGGCTATCTCATTGATTACGGCGACATTCAGAAGGCCGCCGAGCCGATCGTCAAACGGCTCGATCACTATTATCTCAACGACATCGAAGGCCTGGGCAATCCGACCAGCGAGGTGCTGGCGGTCTGGATTTACGATCGTTTGAAGCAGGCATTGCCCGAGCTATCGGCCATCATCGTGCGCGAGACCTGCACGTCGTCGTGCGAATATCGCGGGCCGGCGCGGCAAACTTGAGGTGGACATGGCCAAGACGTCCCAGTTCGCCTCCCTGGCAAACGACCCGGAGCGCAAGCGGACCACTTGGGAAACCGTCCTTGTTTCGACTCCCATCATCCTGACGGTCGTGGCAACCGTGTTGGCGGGACTTTCTTCCAGCGAAATGAGCAGCGCCCAGTATTTCCGCTCGCTTGCGGCGCAGATGCAATCCAAGGCGTCGGACCAGTGGGGCTATTTTCAGGCCAAACGGCTGCGAGCCGAACAATGCGCCAACACGCTGCAAGTTCTGCAAAACCTCGCCCAACCGGCGCCCTTTGATGCCCGGGATTTGCGCCAGGCGGGGAATCGCCTGATCGCCCGGATGAAACGAGCGATGGCCTCCGATTCCAAAGAATTGACCGAGCACTTGAATCGGGTGGAAGCGTGCGTTGCCCGGCTCTCCGAGGCCACAACCCGGCCGGATGAAGAGGACCAGATCGCCGGTTTCGGCCGCGGCGACGTGCCCATCATCAAGGAAAGGGCCATTGAAGACCGGCAGATCATTGACGCGATGCGCGCCGTGGATTCGCATGTTTCCGAGACTGAACTGGAGCGGCAAGCTGGAATGGTCGATCAAGCGACCCTTGACGGCGCGTTTGCCGTGGCGAACGACAACGCGGCGGCTTTCGACCAGGCGGTCAGCCGGACCGGCCAGGCCAACGCTCCAATCGAGGCGACGTTCGCGGCGATTTCCCGTGAGACGGCCGCGTTTGAAGCCGCCGCCCGCCGCGTCGCCGCCAACGAGGTGGACAACGCCATCGCCGCCGTTCACGAATCCGCCGCGCAATTGAACGCGGCATTCGGGATTGCGCAACTGCGGTTCAATTCCAACCGTGAGAATCGCGAAGCGCATTACAACCAGGTCCTGGCTCAACTCTACGAAATCCAGGTTCGCCGCGAGAGCTTCACGTCCGAGCGGCATCGGCTCAGAAGCCGACAATTCTTCTACGGAATGCTGGGCGCCCAGGCCGGAGTGACGATCGCCACGTTTTCGCTCGCCGTGCGGCGAGGAAGCTGGTTGTGGGGTCTGGCCGCCAGCGCCGGGCTGGCCGCGGTCACTTTTGCCGCTTACGTCTACCTATTCGTCTGATTGATCGATCGGCCGCGCGCGATCCGGCACTTACCGGACGCTGCGAATGTGAGACTTTAGGCATTGCTCCATTCTGCCGATTAAATCAATAGGCCGGATTTGGAGAAGAAAACATGTCGTCATGGGTGGCCCCGTCGGTCGCCGCGGAAATCTGGGGGATCAGCGTCGAACAGATTTTAGCCGGTATCGCCGATGGATCATTTCAGTCGTACGTGGACGGACAATTTCTGTTTGTGGATCTGGAGGGTCGCGGATATTCCAAGCCCCCGCGTTCGGCGGCGGCCGAAATTGTCACCGAGCAGGAGTTGGCCGCTCTGACGTTTCAGCCCATCGATCGGCAACCGCAACTCTCCCCCGAGGAAGAGGAAGGTTTGCGGGACGCCGAAGACGCCGACTCGACGACGGAAGGCGCAGCCTCGCCGGCCCAAGACTCCGACTGGATGCCGGAAGAGGATATCCGCGATGTATCGCTCTGGCGCACCGCCCGCCAGCAGGCCGCCCGTTTGCGCCGACCGCCGTCGACAATGGCCGCGTGAAGGGGTTCTCTCAACGAATCTTGATCTTATCCAGCCCCTCGGCCGGCTGGGGATATTTCATGTCCAGCTTTTCCATCGCTCTGACGATGGTGTCCGACAGCGCCCAGTTTCTAAACCACTTGTGATCCGACGGCACGACGTACCACGGCGCCTCGTCGGTCGAACAATACCGCAGGGCATCCTCGTAGGCATTGGTATAATCGTCCCAGAGCTTGCGCTCGGCGAGGTCGGCGGGGCTGAACTTCCAGTGCTTGGTCTTGTCATCCAGCCGCGCTTCCAGCCGCCTTTTTTGCTCTTCCTTGGAGACGTGAAGGAAAAACTTGAGGATGAGCGTATTCTCGGAGATCAGCATCCGCTCGAACGCGTTGATCTGCTCGAAGCGTCGCGACCACACGTCCTTGGAAACGATTTCATGGACCCGTTCGACCAGCACGCTTTCGTAATGCGATCGATTGAAAATCTCCATCATCCCGCGCTTCGGACAGGCCAGGTGATATCTCCAGAGATAATCGTGGGCCAGTTCATCGTGTGACGGGACCTTGAAGCTGGTGACGTTGCACCCCTGCGGGTTGACTCCGCTGAAGACGTGTTCGATCGCCCCGTCCTTGCCTCCGGTATCCATGGCCTGAAGCACGATCAGCACGGAATGGCTCGCCGACGCATAGAGCAATTCCTGAAGCTCGATCAGCCGTTTGACGTGTTTCTTGATCGCGTCCTTGGCGTCGGACTTGTCTTTGAACGGCCCGGTATCGTCCGTGGGCCATTTCGACAGATCGACTTTCCTTCCCGGCTCGACACGAAAGGGCGAATGGGACATGGGGGTTCCTTTTTTTGACGACTGGTGCGGCGCGCCAGAGTGGCAGATTGCCAATTGCCTATTTCCTATTGCCTATTGAAAGAAAAGGCAATTGCGTTCGTTCTTCTTTCAATAGGCAATAGGCAATAGGAAATCAGACCGCGGGCCGGCCTTCCACAAACGGCATCTCCACCACCGTCCCGCGGCGGAATGCGCCCTCGGTCGCGATTTGCAGTTGCGTCCCGACCGCGGCAAATGAACTCTTGACCAGTCCCAGACAAATTGAAGCATTGGAGAGCACGGGCGAGATCGTGCTGCTGGTGATTCCGCCGATCTGGTTCTTCTCATCGTCGATGACCGGCGCCCCGGCGGCCGGCAGGGCGTCTTCCTGCATTCGGATTCCGACGATTTGCCGCACCACCTGCTCTCGCGCGTGCATCCGGGCGACGATTTCCTGGCCCAGGTAGCAACCCTTGGTGAAGCTGACGGCGCGATCGAGTTGCCCCGTTTCGGCCGGCAGGACCGAATCGTCGAAATCGATTCCAAACAGCGGCCGGCCCGCCTCGATCCGCGCCGTGTTGAACACCGCCCACCCCGCCGGGCGGACCTGCCGTTTCCCAGGCTCACCGCCCCCGAAGGTTGACAGAATGCCCATCCACAACTTTCCCGCGGATTCGGTTGGAACGATCAGGAAATAGCCGCCAACGCCGCAGGGATCGTCGCGCCAGATGACCGCCTCGGCCGCGTCGAGCTTGGCGGCCGTCGAATTCAACGGCGCCAGCCCATCGCAATTCCCGCCAAGCTGCCGCAAAACTTCACCGGCTCCCGGTCCGTGCAGAGCCACCTGATGGCTCGTGCCCATCAGGCTCGAAAACGCCACCTTCTCCGAAAAAACGTGCTTCTCCAGCATCTCCTTCACCCTGGCGACGTTTCGTGCATCGGTTTCCAACAGCGTGCAATCGCCTCGTTCCAGGATATTCATGTCCGCGACGATCCGGCCCTTGTTATTGAGTAGAAACGAATAGACGCCCCGCCCGGCCGTCAGTGGGTTTTTCCCGTCCTTCAACGCCAATTGATTGCTCAGCAGCCGATTCAGAAAATCGATCCGATCCGACCCGGTGACCCGCAAAATCCCGCGCTGCGGCAGGTCCATCATGGCGCAACCCTTGCGGATCGCGGCGTACTCCGCCTGCGGCTCCCCGAACGTGCAGACGATTTCCACGTCCCCGTACGCCTGAAATTCCGCTTCGGCCTGTGCGTGCAATTCTCGTAGCGGGTTCACTTCATCTCCCGGCTCTCCAGCCACGTTACCACCGTTTTGCTCAGAATATCGGTCTCCAGATTGAACGGCCAGCCCTTGCTTTTCCTTCCCAGCGTGGTCAACCGCAACGTCGTCGGAATCAGCGCCACCTCAAAAACGCTTCCCCGGACGGCCGCGACCGTCAGGCTGACCCCGTCTATCGCCACCGAGCCTTTCGGGACAATATATTTGGCCAGGTCGGCGGGGGCTTGCAGCGCCAGTCTGGTTTCTTCGGGACTGGCAACGATATCGACCAGCATGGCCCGGCCATCGACGTGCCCCTGCACGAAATGGCCGTCAATCCGGTCGCCCGCCTTGAGCGACCGCTCGACGTTCACGCCGTCCCCCGCCTCAAGCAGCCCCAAGTTGGTCTTGTCCAAAGATTCCTTAATAACGTCAAAACCAGCCCCTTGCGGCGATATTTGTGCGATGGTCAGGCAGCAGCCGTTGACCGCAATGCTTTGGCCCGGCTGGAGATTCTGAAACCCCGTCGCCAGGATCAGCCGCCTGAAACCGTGACCAGCGGTCACCTCCGCCACGGCCGCGACTTTTTCAATTATCCCGCTAAACATGCCTGATTCGTCCAGGAATTCCTATCCTCGCGGATTTTCGAAAAAACGGCAATCCCCCTAAACCGCATTTGCCGCTACAATATAATCCCGCATTATGCGTCGAGCCCTGCAAGACATGGTCACGGTGATTACGGGAGCCAGCTCCGGCATTGGACGGGCGCTGGCAATCGATCTGGCCGCCCGGGGCGGCCGGTTGGTTCTCGGCGCCCGCCGGCTCGATCGACTTCAGGAACTCGCTCAGGGATTGCCCGGTGAACATTATTGTCTGCCGACCGATGTCTCCTGCCCGCAAGACTGCGACCGCATCATCGCCGCCGCCCTGGAAAAATTTGGCCGCATCGATACGGTCGTGTGCAATGCCGGCTACGGCTTGGCCCGCGCTTTTGACGCCATGAGCGAGCAAGATATCCGCCAGATTTTCGACACCAATCTTTTCGGGACCATCGAATGCTGCCGCAGGGCGATTCCCATCATGAAACGCCAGGAATGCCGCGATGGCTGTCGCGGACAACTCATGATCGTTTCCAGCGCCTGCGCCCGCCGCGGATTGCCGTATTTCACCACCTACGCCGCAACCAAGGCGGCGCAGCTCAGTCTCGCCGAGGGTCTTCGCATCGAATTGAAGCCGCTCGGCATCGCCGTCACCAGCGTTCACCCCGTGCTGTGTGAAACGGAATTCTTTTCGACGGCAACCGACCGTAGCGGCATGAGTCCCGCCGCCCTCGCCCAGGGCAGGAAGCAGACTCCCCAGATCGTCGCGGCCCGGATGGTGCGAGCCATCGAGCGGCCCTGCCGCGAACTGTGGCCAAAACCCTTTTCCCGCCTTTCGCTGACCATCGCCACGGCGATCCCCGCCGTGGTGGACAAGGTCATGTGCCGAATCCGCGATCGCATGCTCCGCGACCACCAGAACAAGGGCCAGACCATTTGCTCCGCATCGGAAGCTTCCCTATCCCAAGCCCATGCCGAGCGAGCATCCGGAGTTTCCTGATCCCCAGGCGGAGAAAAGGGGTCATAAGCCATTTTTAGAAATCCCGCTATTATCAGGCAAAATCCACGCTCCTGTAAGAAATGGCTTATGACCCCTTTTTCATTGGGGTCGCGTTCGGCCGGCTACGACGCGGCGAGAATCGCGCAGTCCTTCCCATCCCGCCTGACCTCGCGGTAAAGCGTGTCCCGCTCGACGGGAATTCTTCCCGCTTCGCGAATGAGCCGCTTGATGTCCTCGACGTTCAGTTCCTGGTGAACGCCGTCCCCCTCGCGCTTGGTGATGTCGTACCAGACGACGGTTCCGTCCAGATCGTCGCATCCCCAACTCAGCGCCAACTGCGAAAGCCCCACGCTTTGCATGATCCAGAACGCCTTGATGTGCGCAATGTTGTCGATCATGAGCCGGGCGATCGCCAGGGTTTTGAGGTCGGTCAGTCCCGTCGGCCCCGGCAAAAAGCCCAACTCGCTGTTTTCGGGAATGAAGCTCAGGGGGATCACGCAGTTGAACGATGCTCCGGACGCCGCCAGCGATTGGTCCTGAAGCTGCCGCAATTTCACCATGTGGCCGATGCGTTGGGCGGGCGTTTCGACGTGGCCATACAACATCGTCGCGTTGGTATAAATCCCCAGCTCATGCGCCGTCCGATGCACGTCGAACCACCGGTCTTCGCGGACTTTTCCCTTGAAAACCTCGTCGTGGACGCGATCGTCGAAAATCTCGGCCCCACCGCCCGGCAGGCTGCCCAGGCCCGCGTCGCGCAGCGCCATCAGCACCTCCCGAACGCTCAGCCGCGCCACCCGGCTCAGGTGAATGATCTCAATCGCCGTGAACGCCTTGACGTGCAATTGCGGACATTCACGCCGAATGCCGCTCAGCATTTGCAGATAATATTCAAACTTCAGCCAGGGATGCAGCCCGCCGACGATGTGCACCTCCGTTGCCCCCGCCTCGGCGGCGCGGGCGGCCGTGGCGATCACCTGCTCCACCGGCATCTCATACGCCCCTTCCTCGCCGCGCTTGCGATAGAAAGAGCAGAACTTGCACGACAGGGCGCAGACATTGGTGTAGTTGATATGGCGATTGCGGTTGTAAAACGTCTTGTCGCCGTGCAGTTTTTCCCGGACGAAATTTGCCAGCCGCCCGATGCCGTGAAGATCGCGGCTGGCATAAAGGGCGACGCCGTCCTCGATCGACAGCCGCCGGCCCGACGCCAACTTCTCCGCAATCGGCCGCAAGTCCCCGTCAGTTATAGGCAAATCCCTGTCCATTCACGGTGAGTATAGGATCGCGTCCGCTCGGCAACCAGCGTCGCCAAAGCGTCCGGATGGGTGCGTGACCGAAGTGGGGGGGCGAAGGGATGCGGAAGGGGATGATCGGTTGTGTTTTTCGTGCCGTCCGGCGGCGCTTGCTCGAATGTAACAAGGCGTCGCCGATGCGCCAGCCGCTGGCTTGCCCGCTTACGTTCGCAACGGCCGTCTGCAAAAAGGGAAAGGCGGATTCGCCGCGTGCCGCGGCCATTGCAGCGGAGTTTCGGCCACTCACCCGACCTCAACCGTCCATCAGTCCCGCTTGTCCGACCGCCTGGCGGATGCGCGGAAGACGCGCTTCGGCAACTTCCACGGGGAGGTCGAACAAGGCGGGTTGCGAAGGACGGTTGAGCTCGAGCGTGAGCTCGAAACTCCTCAGCATCGGCCGCCGATGGCGGCGACCCGATTTTCTTTACGTTGGCAGACGGCCGCCGCGAACGTCGCCGGGCCAGCCAGCAGCCTTGACACCGCCGACGCCCATTGAAATTCGAGCCAGCGATGCCGATCGGCACGAAAACCGTAACCGATAAACATCTTCCGCCCCGGGGATTGTATCCCCGGCCCGCTTCGGAATGATCCTGCAATGTCCCTCATTTAACAAGCTCACCTATCACGGCTCGCTCGATGGGACTGATGTTATGTCGCCGTTGGAAACGGCGCGCTTATACCACGATGTGTTTTTCAATTCCGGGTTGTCAAGAGCCTTCTTAATCTCCGCGTCTGTGAGGCTGCGCATTGTCGTGCTCATCTTGATGATTAAGGGGGTGGTTGGCGGCTTTGAATTCAACAGGATAAGGCACAAAACAGTTCCCGCCACTACGGCCGCACTTCCGACGATCCAGAGCCGCTTGCTCTTTCGCGGAGGTGGCGTTTCGTAATCAAGGGGATTTAGCACGCTGTCATTCTACCACCAGGGCATGCAAGAGCCGCTCGTGTGTGACAGGTGTGACAGGCCGGGTCAACACAGGCGGCTTGGGTCGAGCGGCTCGTCGCCTTCGGCAGCTGATTCGCGAAGAAAGCTATCCAGACGCGGGCGAGGTTTTGAGGACGCAACGCGCCGCTCCCACGCCTCGTCGTCCTGGAGCGCAAGGAGGAATCGGGCGAAGTTGGCCAACTCCACCTGTTTGTCTTCAGGCAGAGCTTTGCAAATCTCGATGATTTCCTCCGTGATGCGGTTCATGGCAAATCAAATCAGCGAATCAAATCCAAAATCCCCAGCGTCGCCAGCAGAATGCTGATCGCCCCGTTGATCGTGAAAAATGAAAGATTCACTTTGGAAAGATCGGTCGGCTTCACCAGGCTCTGTTCCACGATGAGCAGCAGGATGGCCGCGGCCGCGCCGATGTCATAAAGAATTCCAAACTGCGGCACGATCCGGCCCAGCACGATCAGCATGACCGCCGCCAGCAAATGCGTTGCCCGGCTGATCCAAAGCGCTTTGGAGATTCCCATTTTCGCCGGCACGGAAACAACGCCGGTGGCGATGTCGCTGGCGTAATCCTGGCAGGCATAAATGAGGTCGAACCCCGCCGTCCACGCCGCGACGAGGATGAACATCACCGCCGGCGGCCAATCGATCCGCCCGGCCACGGCCGCCCATGCGCACACCGGCGCCAGCGCCAGCGCGATCCCCAGGTAATAATGGCACAGCCGCGTGAACCGTTTCATGTACGGATAACCGCACAGGTACGCCAGCACCGGCAGGGAAAAAATGAGCGGCCAGCGATTGTGATATATCAATTGAAATCCGGCGGTGGCGGC
>JBEKXM010000107.1:0-10370 GCA_049512115.1 Tepidisphaeraceae bacterium
ACAAAAGGAAAAGGAGGGAATCATGAATCGCAAAACCATTCCGCTGCTCCTGGCCGCTGCAGTCAGCGCCGCGGCGCCCGCTGCCTTTGCCGCGGGAGGCTATATGGTCCTTCACACATTCACCGGAGCAGCCACCGATGGAGCTTATCCGAACGACTCGTTGACGGCGTCGGGCTCTGTGCTGTATGGCATGAGCGACGGCGGAGCCCACGGCAGCGGTGAGATCTTCCAGTTCAATACTTCCAACAATAGTTTTACTCAACTTTACTCGTTCAAGGGGCCAACCAGCGATGGCAACCAGCCCTATGGAAATGTCACGCAAATAGGAAACGTCTTATATGGGATGACCTACGGCGGTGGCACCGGCAGTGGCTACGGCGGCACGATCTTCGATTACAACCTGGGGAATGGTGCGGAAGCCGTTTTGCATAATTTCTCCGGGCCGCCCGATGGCGAATCCCCATACGGTTCCTTCACCGCGTCCGGCACGACGCTCTATAGCACGACCTACTACGGTGGAAGCAGCGCCAATGGGGGATATGGCTACGGCACTATTTTTTCGTTCAACACCACAAATAACAGCGAGTCGGTCCTCCATACAACAAGCGGCGGTGCCGGTGATAGTTCGTTTCCGGTCGGCACCATGGTTCTTTCCGGCAATACTCTCTATGGAATGAGCTTTGAAGGGGGATCGACGGCTTTCGGCTACGGATATGGAGCACTTTTCGCCTTCAATACGTCCACGAATACACAGCGAGTCATTCACGTTTTTACTGGCGGAACAAGCGACGGTAATTATCCAAACGGATCGGTAATTCTATCGGGATCTGATCTCTACGGCATGACCCCTGACGGGGGTGCCTATGGTGACGGAGTCATCTTCGACTACAACATTTCCACGTCTTCGTACAAAATCTTGTATTCCTTCCGCGGCGGCACCGTCGACGGAGATTCGCCTCTTGGTTCGCTGACACAGGTCGGCAATATTCTTTACGGCTCGACGGTCCTGGGTGGCGCGCATAACGACGGAACCATCTTCCAATATAATCTCACGACCGGATTTGAAAGTCTGCTCCACTCCTTTAACGGCGCGGATGGCCAGGCCCTTCGGGGATCGCTTACCCTCAGTGGATCCTCCCTCTACGGCCTGGCAACATATGGAGGAGCCGACGGCGACGGCGTTCTCTTTAGTCTTCCCGCCGCCACACTTACCTGGAACAATTCCGGAGCGACAGGGAATGGCGTCAACTGGGATATCGGCGCCAACCAGAACTGGAACAATAGCACCGCCGCCACAACTTATTCCGATGGAAGTAACGTCATTTTCAATGATGGGAATAACAGCCATGATGCCGTCTCGATAAACAGCACCGTGGCTCCTGCTTCAGTGGTAATTTCCAATTCCTCGGGTAATTACGACTTCTCGGGATCGGGGTCAATCGCCGGCGCCACTTCACTGACGAAGAACGGAAGCAGCAGCCTGACATTATCAATGATCAACAGCTATACCGGTGGAACAGTTGTAAACGCAGGCACTTTGATTTCCGCTGTTTCAGGCGCGTTACCCCAGGGTCAGCCGCTGGCGATCAATGGCTCGGGCCTCGTTCGTCTGGCCACCGGGACGGGCGCGCAAACCCTCTCCTCCCTTTCTTTCAGTGGAAATGGAACGCTGGACATCGGCAATAACCATGTATTCGTTGCCTACGGCGGTGGCATCGATCCGGTCGCATCCATCGCCGCCTGGATCAAGAGCGGCTACGCCGGCGGTGGCTGGAACGGCCCCGGCATCATTTCGTCCGCCGCGCGGACTACGACCAACGGCCTGCTTTACGGCATCGGCTACGCCGACGGCAAGGACGGCAAGGTCTCTGGCCTGTCGTCGGGCCAGATCGAAGTGATGTACACCCTGCCCGGCGACGCCAATCTGGACGGCCTGGTCAACGGCGCGGACTTCACCATCCTGGCGGCGAACTTCAATCAGCCCGTCCACGGCTGGGACCAGGGCGACTTCAATTACGACGGCCTGGTCAACGCCGCCGACTTCACCGACCTGGCGGCGAATTTCAACCAGAGCGTGAGCGGCGCGGCCGTATCGGGCGGCGACATTGAGGCCCTGGACGCCTTCGCGGCAGCGAATGGATTGCCGTTGCCGACCTTCGCCAATGTTCCTGAGCCGGCGAGTGTGGGGATGATCGTGATGGCTGGATTTGGAATTCTCCGGCGGCGGCGACGATCATCGCGCCAAGCCAACGTGAAAGCCATGCGTGCCGCCGCCTTGCAATCGTGAGCGATCTGCCAAGTGCACTCCACGTATCGCTCACGGAAATATCGTCTTCGCATCTAATTCATACCGCGCGGAAGGTCACGGGTGTCGATTACCTGCAGTGATTTGGAGCGAAAGTTACTGACAAATAAGGTTTGGCCATCCTGGGAGACGCACATTTCGCGCGGAAAGGCGCCTGCGGGGATCGTACCGATCGTTCTGATCTTTGTACTGTTTTTGCGTACGTCCAGAAGGCTCAGAGTGTCCTCGGCGTCGCGATTCGAGCCTAGTCGATTCGAATTGCCAACCACTAAAATTGTCCCCTCATTGACCAGGGCGAGGGGAACCGGTTCGCTTCCGACAGTTACTGTCGCCAGCCGGGAATTTGCGGGATCTGAGATGAGCTTTTCGGCATCAAAAACCAGGACAGCATTGCTCCCGCGGGCAGTAACGTAGGCTGTGCGGCCATCCCGTGAGACGGTCATACGGACCGGGTTGTCGCCGGCGGGCACACGCGCAACCACCGAATGAGCTGGATCGATCTTGGCTCGGGCAACATCGACTACAACGACCGCTCCCGGGGTCTCCAATTCGGTTGGCTGAGTGGAAGGCGCCCCCTCGGCTTTTTCTGTTTTTGGCCATCCCCACTCCGGCGGTGCGCCCTCGCTGGTCGTGAAGAGCCATCGCCCGTTCGGCGAAAACGTCAGTGCGATTGGCGCCAAGCCCACCGGTATCTTCCCTATGATGGCCCGCTTTTCACTTGGGTGCACTCTCACCCGGGCAAGATCAACGACCGAGATCGAACGATCCGCCTCGTTGCTGACGAAGAGGGTTTTGTCATCCGTGGTGACGTTGACATAACTCGGCGAATCAGTTCCATCACTAAATTCTCCATCAAGGGGATCGGGCGCACCCGACATCATGCGGCCGATGTCCAGCAGGACAACCGAAGTATCGGTTGCGACAATCAAGGTCTTCCCGTCGTGGGTCAGTACCATCCCAAAGGGCCAGTTGGGGACAGGAATCAAACGTTCGATCCCGAATTTTCCTCCATTTTTGCGTAAAACGGCCACGTCATCGTCGCTGCGCGAGGACGTGGCAGGGATTCCTCGATGAATTGCCGGACCTGTTCCGTGATATCCATTGCAAACGCCTCCTCCAACCGGATCCAGCGGTAGGCCTGGTGCTCGTTGCTGATGGTCACCTGATCGGACTGGCTTGTCGCATTAAGGATCAGCATGATCACACGGTATTCACCGACGAGGAAATCGACGGCGCCGGCCAGCGACTGGGGCGTAATTGTCAGGCCCGCCTCTTCGCGAGCCTCGCGGCAGACCGCCTGCTCGATAGTTTCGCCTGGGTCCAGCTTCCCGCCGGGGAATTCCCATTTGTTTGGGAAATGTCGCTTGTCCGTCGGCCGCTGGAGCAGCAGAATCTCCCCCTTGTCATTTCGAACCAGCGCGTAGCAGGCTAGCTTGAACTGAAGTATGGACACAAACCCATCCATTTCCGCCTGCAAGGCAGATCGTGCCGGTGAGCAGCTCACGTCGCGCCGGCCAACGGCCGGGCGATCCATCCGGCGCCGCGTGTTATACCGGCGCGTACATAGGCGGTGAAGGAAAGGAAGACTTGTTGAAGCCGATCGGCTGAAACGCGGTACAATTCCATCGATGAAACCCTGCCACCGGTGGCTGCTCATTAGGTTTAGGGTGCTGTCGCCGGTGCTGCTGGCCGTGGTTTTGCTCGCCGCCTGTTCACACGCGGCCACGCTTCGATTGCACACCGCAGCCGCGCTGACGCCGGGCGATGACGCACAGATGCTGTTCAACGATGGGTGGCTGTTTGCCAAATCGGATATCGCCGGCGCCGAGGCGCCTGGGTTTGACGATCGTTCGTGGCGAAAGCTCGATTTGCCGCACGATTGGTCGATCGAAGGTCCGTTCGATTCGAAATGGGCAAGCTGCACCGCCTTTTTGCCGGGTGGGGTCGCCTGGTACCGCAAGCATTTCACGCTCTCAGCCGCGCCCGATCGGACGATCACCCTTCGGTTTGACGGCGTTTACAAGAATTCGACCGTCTATCTAAACGGCCGGAAGCAGGGAGATCGGCCCTCGGGATTTTCCTCGTTCGAATACGATCTGACGCCAAGTCTAAAGGAGGGAGATAACGTGTTGGTGGTCCGGGTGGACCACCACGATTTCGCCGACTCACGCTGGTACACGGGGTCGGGGATCTATCGTAACGTCTATCTGACGGCTACGAACGCGGTGCACGTCGATCGGTATGGCGTTTATGTCACGATCGAGCAGGTCAATTCGACATCCGCGACGATCAATATCAGAACATCGCTGCGAAACGATTTGTCCGCCCCGGCGGGCATCGTGCTCAGAACGCGCATCCTCGACGCCGGCCAATCAGAAGTGGCGAATGTCGTCTCCGACGCAATGACGATCGAAGCGAAATCGGCGAACGAGTTCAAGCAGACTTTAACAATTCCCAATCCCGCCCTGTGGTCAGTCGATCACCCCGCGCTTTACCTTGCAATCACCGAGGTCACTCGCAACGGCGTCACCCTGGACTCTTACTCCACGCCGTTTGGAATTCGCCAATGTAGGTTTGATCCCGTTTCCGGATTTTCCCTTAACGGGCAACCGCTCAAGTTAAAGGGCGTCTGCATCCACGAGGAGGCCGGCGCATTGGGCTCGGCCATTCCGCGGCAGGTGTGGGAAAGACGGCTCCGCATTTTGAGGGAGGCGGGCGTTAACGCGATCCGCACGTCGCATAACCCGCCCGCGCCGGAATTTCTCGACCTTTGTGACCGCCTGGGTTTTCTCGTCATGGATGAAGCGTTCGATGAATGGTCAATCGGAAAGAAGAAATGGATCGACCAATGGAACGGCAGGAAGTTCAGCCGCGACGGATACAACAACGCATTCGGCGAATGGTCCGACCGCGACTTGCGCGACATGGTCCTGCGCGATCGTAATCATCCAAGCATCATCATGTGGTCCATCGGGAACGAGATTGACTATCCGAACGACCCGTTTCCGCGCAACTCGCCGGAGCCGGTCCGGATCGCCGCGCGGCTGATCGAGGACGTCAAAGCGCTCGACGCCTCCCGTCCGGTCACGGCCGCGTGCGCGTCGATCCGGTCCAACCTGTTTTATCCCGAGCTGGACATCGTGGGATACAACTATCAGGAATTCCGCTATGCCGACGATCACGCCAAAAAACCGCGCCTGGTGATCTACGGCAGCGAAAACAGCCAGATGCTGGCGGCTTGGCTGGCGGTGGAAAGCAACCGATATATCTCGGGGCAGTTTCTCTGGACCGGGATTGATTACCTTGGCGAGGCGCACGCCTGGCCCAATCACGCCAGCCCCGATGGAATCATTGATCTGGCCGGTTTTCCCAAGCCTTTCTTCTTCTTCCGCCAGTCGCTTTGGAGTCAGACGCCCATGGTCCACGTCGAGCCGGGCCGGCGCGGCCTCGTGTGTTACACCAATTGCGACAGCGTGGAGTTTTTCCGCAATGGCCAAAGCCTGGGAGCGCAAACGCCCCCGCCCCTCACGCGCATCATCCGTGTCCCCGCCGCGGACAATCGCAGCCCGATCACGGCGATTGCCCGCAAAAATGGACGGAACGTCGCCGAGGATCTGTTCACACCCGCCGGCGCTGCGGTGAAGATCTCGCTTTCGGAATATAAGACGACCCTCGGCCCCGGTGACGGCCCGAACGTCGCGCAAGTTGAGCTGGCGATTACCGACGCCGCGGGCATTCGCAATCGCGATGCGGCGGCGGATATCGCGTTCACGCTGGCCGGTCCCGGCCGACTGTTGGCGATTGAATCCGGTGATGTGAATTCGACCGAGAATCCTTACGCGGGGCATCGACGGGCGTTTCACGGCCGGCTCGTGGTCTACATCGAAACTCATGGATCAGTCACGCTGACGGCACAAGGGGAAGCGTTAGGGCCAGCGCGGATTGCGATCGGCGATTGAAGGGGACGCGAACCTTAATCTTAAGGTTCGCGTCCCCGTTAGTTCCCATCAGCGGTACGAGGACGCATCGGCGCGTACGCCGGAATGTGAAATAATGGTTGCGGCGTTCGGCGTCACAGGGTGCTTATAAGCCCGGCGCGAATTTGTTCCAAGGATAGGAGCAGTTAAGATGGCTGCGTGCCGGACGATCCCCACGACCCCGACGACTCCGATATGGACCAGGACGAGGGCGACGAATTCGCCGAAACCGGGCCCTGTCCTTTCTGTGGCAAGCCGGTTTACGAACAGGCGGAGGTATGCCCGAATTGTGGCCATTACATCTCGGAGGAAGATCCCTCACCGAGAAAGCCGCTCTGGATTGTCGTGAGCGTGGGCGTGTGCGTTGCGGTAATTCTGATCGTCTGGGTGGTGAAGTCGCTATGACTCGCTCTGCCATCGCCGAATGGACCGCGCTTCGCCCCGGCCCTATCCTATCGCGGCATGGCAACGTCATCTTCCAACCCACCGGCCGGCCGGCTGACCGATTTATCCAAATTCATTTACGGCACCACGCGCCTTGGCGATGACAAGATTCCGTTTGCCGATCGCGTGATAATGGCCCACGCGGCGATGGATGCCGGGGTTTGGTTTCATACCAGCCATCAGTATGGCGATGCGCTGAAGGTTCTGCGGGCGGCGTTCGACGCCGACCGGAAACGGATCCCGCGGACGATCTTCAAGGTCGGTTGGAGCAGCATCGAGGAATTGCGCCAGACGATCCGGCTGAACATCCAGCCGTTGGGCGTCGATCACGTGGATATCGGTCAACTGTGCCTCGGCGGAAAATTGGCCGGGGAGTTTGCGTCGGGCGGGAAATGTTATGACGATTTCCGCAAGCTTCGCGATGAAGGGCTTGTCCATCGCTTCGTGATGGAGGTCTTTCCCTGGACGAGCAGCGTTCCCCTCCAGGCGCTGCGGGCTGGATATCCAAACGGCGTGATCGACGGATACATCTTTTATCTGAATCCGCTTCAGCGATTCGCGTCCAACGAATTGTGGGATTTGTTGCAGGAGCGTGGGGAGCCGATTGTGGCGATGCGGACGGTTGCCGGCGGCGACGTTCATCGGCTGCGCGACGTGCCCGGCGCCGCGTGGAAGGACTATCTGCGACAGCGCGCCGTTGAAGTCGCGCCGCTGTACGAACGATCGGGGTGCAAGACCTGGCCCGAATTCTGCGTGCGATTTGCCTTCGGATTCCCGCAGGTACGCGCCACGGTGGGCGCCACCAGCCGGCCGGAAAACCTGTCTGCGTTTCTCGACGCGGTGAAGATCGTCAATCCCCTGCCGACGGACATTCAGTCGGAAATCATTGGGTTGCAATCTCGTTGGTCCGACGAAACCGACGTGCATGCCAAGCCGTGGTCGATGTAGTGAATCCTTGGCCGGGGACGCGAAATTGTCTGGCCGGCACAATGTTCACTGCCTTCGTGCCTCTAATCAATACCAAGACGAGGCATTATAGCCTACCGCTCCTTCGCGTCCGGCTGCGGCGGCGCGGGCGGACCAAGGTATTTCATCAGGGCGTCGCGCACCGATTCTCCACGCAAACCCGTTTCGATCAATTCCCCACGCGGCGAAATCAGCATGATAGATGGATAGCCGTCAACGCCAAACGCCTCCGGCACGTTCGTCTGCCCGCGAGGACCGAGGACCAATTGTGTCCAGGGCAGCTTGTTGTCCGCAACGTGGCGGCGAACTTGCTCCACGGTGTCGTCCACCGAAGCGGAGACCATCGCCAGCCTGCCGTCGCGCGACCAGCCTTCATAGGCGTCCTTCAACGTCGGCTCCTCTGCAATGCAGAATCCGCACCACGTTCCCCAAAAATCGAGCAAGACCCATTGCCCGAGCCGGCTCTTCAGCGAGAAACGCTTGCCGTCGAGCGTCGTGGCAACAAGATCGGGAGTGGATTGCCCGATTCGCAGCGCCCGCGGGTCTGCCGGGACCGGTGACACGGCGCCAAGATCGACCACCGCAGGCGCCGAAGCCGGCACGGAAAAATACCAATTCAACGTGTAGGCAACCTGATGTCCCGGAGGTATTTCCACGTACCCTCCCAGGACGTAAGTTCCCGGCCGCAGCCCGGCGACCGAGACGCGGCCGTCATCGGGTACGGGCAACTGAAGCTCGTCAACAAAGTCTTCCTCCGCATGCGGGTCCGGCGCAGCCTTTTGGGCCTTTTCAACTGCGGCGGCCTGGGCCTTTCCGCTCAGGCGGTTGACGTCTGCTGGCAGTTGGGCCGCCGGCCCGGCCGGGTTGATCCACAACATCGACCATCTGCATCCGGGGAATTCCGGCAGGAACGCACGCGCGGTCGTAGCGCCCGTCATCACCGGCAGATCAACGTGCTGGCCGGGCTTAATCGCGTGTTGTATTTCCAGATAACTCCAGCCAACTGCCGCCTCCACGGCTGGCATTAGCATTACCGCAGTATGAACGCCACCGGGCCGACAATGAGCGACCGTCGCACACCCCTGGACATTGCTATTGTAGAACCCCAGCCACGCAATGGGGCAATGCAGTTGTTCGCTGATTATAGACTGAGTCTCAATAAACTGGTGGCCCAGTGGATGTTTCGCGGACCCGACGCGGATGTCGGCGCTTGCCCACCGTTGAAGCACCAACGGCTTGTCGCCGAGATCGGCGCCGGAAATCTCCGCCCATCCATTACCATGCTCGATTGCCAGTCGGTACGTCTCATTCGGCGGAACGAAGCGAATCACGCCGTCGTCACCGGCCACCGCAATCGGCTGCGGATTGTCCCATGCTCGTTCAAGCATCGGGACATTGAGCGCAATCGTCGGTGTCGAGAGGTAAGCTCTCGCCCCGGCCGCCGGATGGCCGGTTGGCGTCCGCACCGCAAATGACAGTTGCTTCGCCTTGATCAATCGCACTTCCACGTCCGCATCCTTTTCCGATGCTTTGACGATCCTCGTCGGCGCCGCGGCGTAGCCATCAGCCTCGACGCGGAGAAAATACGCCCAGGAATTATCGTAGAACCTCCAAGTGGCCTCATTGCCCGGCAGATCCAGCACGTTTGACCACAACGTGTGGAACGGTTGATCCGGCGAACGGCAGCCGCCCGGAATCACGCGGATGTTCTCAATGGGTCGATTCGTGGATGCATCGAAGACGCGCAGATGAATCGCCAGCGTGTGCACGACGGCGGGCCGAGTGGTGGGCGGGACGGAAGCCGCAACGGCGACGGGGTCGGCACGCCCCACAAAACTTCCATCGCGCAACGCGCTGGCGACCGCGTCAACGGCCCAATCCGGCGGCGTCGCCGAATGCCACGCGCCGTCCCGCTTTACCTCGATGGCCGCCAGACTTCCTTCGCGCGGAGCGGGCAGGCTGAATCGTCCATCGGAGTCAGTCCAGCATTCGAGATCGTAGCCGATCCGCGGATAATCCGGGCTAAAGATTCGGGCAAATTCCAGGAGGGAGTAACTGTTCAATCGGACGCGCAGCGCGGTGTTGGCCACGGACTTGCCAGCCGCATCCACAATCCGGCCACTGTACATCGCGCTGGAACGCGGGAGCGTCAGCACGTAGCTCGGCGGAACACAGCCCCAAAAGCCAAACGTTCGGGGCGATCTTCCCAATGCTTCAACAAGAAATGCCGATCGCTTGGACGGATCGCAGTCGAGTCGGATTGCGCCGCCGGCATCCGTGACGCCGATGGTCACGGGCTTTGCTTCCATCAGAAGCTGGGACTTGATAAAGGCGACGCCAACCAATTTGGCCACCGTTGCACCGGCAACCGGCGTGCCGCTGGCATCGACGATATGGACAGTCACGGATTCGGCCCAGGCGCGGCAGGAAAGAACAACAATCGCCGCAAAGATGACTGGGCGACAAATAACGGGTCTCCGCATCGAAGTAATATACCACTTCACCAAACCTGGCCAGCATCCACGTGCCTGAGGACCTTCCTTCGGGTTCTCAAAACAGCAACTTATGACGCCTCTTTTCCGCCTCAGAATCCGGTGGCCGTCAACATGGTTTTGGCCGCCAGATGGTCGGGGCTGGCCGATTGAGCCAGGTTGAATTCCTGTACGGCCGATTTCTTG
>JBEKXM010000108.1:0-10343 GCA_049512115.1 Tepidisphaeraceae bacterium
GATACAAAGTTGCTTTTGCCAGCGCCGTTCGCGCCGATCAGTATGTTCAGCGGGCACAGATCGAAATCGACATCTTTAATCGATCGATAACCCTTGATCGAAACTTTCTTGAGGAACGCCATTGTTACAGCTCCCTCCCCCTCTCAGGTATTTTGCAAGTTCAGTTTCAAAGGGGCCGGAAATCGGAACCGATTATTTCGGTTCGCGGCGACCCTAATCCAATCTTCAGTCCAGCTTTTCCGGCTCCAGCCGTATATTCTTCTCCCCCGCCGCTTTTTTCTCGCGATATTTCTTCACCCAAGTCTCGAAGCTCTTCCCGGCCGCGGTGTCCCGGCCGGTAAAAACCAGCTGGGCGATGTCGGCGTACGACACGCAAATCTTCTTGTCGCTGTCCTTGGGAAACAGCCGGACGAAACAGTCGGCCAGCGCCTTTGCGCTGCTGCGGCGATCGAACACATATCCCTCGACGGTGCTCCCGTCCTTGCGCGTGATCGTCACGTCGCCGCGATAGTCGAACGCTTTTTCCAGCGCGGCGCGGACTTCATCCTCGGTGGCCAGCGATGGAATCTGCCCTTCAAGGTTCTCGTGCGAGAAGCCGGGCACGGTTTCGGCATCGTCCGCGTTGAAGGGATGGGATTTGGTTTCCTGGGGCATCTTGTCAAACTCGAAACTCGAATGACGAATCAAATCCGAATGACCAATGACAAATGACAAATCACACCCTCTCCATCTCCCGCTTCGAACTCTTCACCGTCAACGGCACAATCTGTTCGGCCGCGGGGAACGGCTGCTTGAGCATCTCCTTCGCCTGTTCATCCGCATACGCGCCGCCGAACAAACTCGCCTTGGCGGCCCGGAAAATCCCCGCGATGGACCCGAACGTGTCGTCCACCGCGCTGGCTTCGTAGCCGCTGTGGACCATGCAGTTGGCGCACTTGCGGTTGCCGCTTTCCGTCCCGTAGCGCTCCCATTCGGTGGTTTCGATCAGTTCCCGGAACGTGTCGCAGTAGCCGTCCTGGAGGAGATAGCACGGCTTTTGCCAGCCGAAGACGTTGTACGTCGGCATTCCCCAGGGCGTGCACGGGTAATGCCGCTTGCCCATGAGGAATTCCAGGAACAGCGGGCTTTGGTTGAACTTCCAGCGTTTTTCGCGGTTGCTGAGGATGGCCCGGAAAAGTTTGCGCGTTCGCGCCCGGCCGAGGAAATGCCTCTGGTCCGGGGCCTTGTCGTAGCTGTAGCCGGGCGACAGCATCATCCCTTCCACGCCCAGGTCCATCATTTCCCCGAAGAACGCCCGGACGCTCTTTGGATCGGCCCCGTCGAAGAGCGTCGTGTTGGTCGTCACGCGGAACCCGCGCTTCACCGCTTCTCGGATGCCCTCGATGGCGATATCAAAACCGCCGTCGCGGCAAACGGAAAAATCGTGGTGCTCGCGCTGCCCGTCCATGTGAACGCTGAAGGTGAGATATTTGCTCGGCTTGAACAGCTCGAGCTTCTGCTTCAGCAGCAGTGCGTTGGTGCAGAGATAGATGTATTTTTTGCGCTCGACCAATCCGGCGACGATCTGGTCGATCTGGGGATGGAGCAGCGGCTCGCCGCCGGGAATACTGACCATGGGTGCTCCACATTCCTCCACGGCCTTGAAGCACTGTTCGGGAGTCAAATTCTTCTTCAGAACGTGCGCCGGGTATTGAATCTTGCCGCACCCCGCGCACGCCAGGTTGCAGCGAAACAGCGGTTCCAGCATCAGAACCAGCGGATACCGCTTTCGCCCGGACAGTTTTTGCCGCAGCACGTAGCTTGCCACCGTCCACATCTGAGAAATAGGTACACCCATAACACTTGCGAAGCATAACCGGAGGAGGCATTTGGTTACAATGCCGATGTGAGCCGACACAACTGGTTAATCCTGACGGCCTTAGCGATGGAGGCCAAGGCCATCACGGCTGAGCTTGGTGAGGCGATGGCATCTCAGCAGGTTTCTCTGCACGTCATCGGGATTCGCGCAAAAAAACTGAGCCGCGATCTGCTGGCAGGATCGAGCGGGATCATTCTGGCGGGCTTGGCCGGCGCCTTGGACCCCGCCTTGGCCGTCGGCGACGTCATCGTCGATTCGGCATCTCCCCCTCTTCCCCTCTGTCACTTTCCCCGCGGAAAGTTTTACGCAACCGACCACCTCGCCGCCACCCCAGCCGAGAAGCAGCGCCTCTTCCGCGAAACCGGCTGCGCAGCGGTGGACATGGAGAGCGACATCGTCCGCGCATTGACCGAATCGATGGGCCTGCCCATGCTCCACCTTCGCGCCATCAGCGATGCAGCCGACCAGACCCTTCCCCCGCGCATGATGGATTGGATTGACAACATCGGCAGACTGCGGGCCCCAAAACTCCTGGCCGATTTGGCGCTCCATCCGCACCAGATTCCCGCGATGATTCGTCTGGGAAAGAATTCGCGTCTGGCGCTGCGGCGGTTGACGCAGGCCGTCGGCGTCATTCTTCAGCAGTGACATTGCGGCTGGCCGCACCGATTCCTAAGATTGCCGATCAAATTGGAAAACAAAAACCATGCCCACCCAAACCGAACGCTCCCTGGCCGGTTCGCAAAGCGCCTTTGAAGAAGCGTGCCGGCTGATGCCCGGCGGCGTATCGTCGCCGGTGCGCGCTTTCAAAGCCGTCGGTGGAACACCCATCTTCATCAAGGAGGGCCTCGGCTGCCTCGTCAAAGACGTCGATGGAAATTCCTATATTGATTACGTCGCCAGCTATGGTCCGTTAATCGTCGGCCACGCGCACGAGCGCGTCGTCGCCAGCCTGGCCAAGGCCATCGGTCATGGAACCAGCTTTGGCGCCCCGACGGAATTGGAAACCCGCCTTGCGGCCGAGATCGTCGCCGCCATGCCGTCGATCGAGATGGTGCGCTTCGTGAACAGCGGCACGGAAGCCGTGATGAGCGCCATCCGCCTGGCCCGCGCCGCCACCGGCCGCGACAAAATCGTCAAATGCATCGGCTGTTATCACGGACATGCCGATTCGTTGCTCGTGCAGGCCGGCAGCGGCGCACTAACTCTTGGCGTGCCCAGCAGCCCGGGAGTTCCCAGGTCGATCACGCAAAATACCCTGCTGGCGCCTTACAACGATCTGGAAGCGGCCGACAAACTCTTTTCCCAACACGGCCAAGAACTGGCCTGCTTCGTGGTCGAGCCGGTGGCGGGAAACATGGGCGTCGTTCCGCCGGCGGCGGGATATTTGCAGGGATTACGCGACCTTTGCACCAAACACGGCGCCCTGCTTTTGTTCGATGAAGTCATGACCGGCTTTCGCGTCGCCCTCGGCGGAGCGCAACACGTTTTCAACGTCAAACCCGACCTGACCTGCCTGGGGAAAGTTATCGGCGGCGGATTGCCGGTCGGCGCCTACGGCGGACGACGCGACCTCATGGACCAAGTCAGCCCCTCCGGCCCGGTCTATCAGGCCGGCACCCTCAGCGGAAATCCCCTGGCCATGAGCGCCGGATTGGCCACGCTGGAAATCCTCAAGGAACCCGGCGCTTACCAAACGCTCGAACAACGCGGCGCCGCCCTCGAAGCCGGCCTGAAAGAAGCCGCCCAGTCCGCCGGCGTGCCGCTGGTCGTCAATCGCGTCGGCTCCATGCTCACTCCGTTCTTCGTCAAAACTGGTGATCAAGTCGCCAATTTCGACCAGGCCTCCGCCTGCGACACCGCCGCATACGCCAAATTCTTCCACGCCATGCTCGCCCAGGGCGTCTTCCTGGCCCCCAGCCAGTTCGAGGCCATGTTCATCGGCCTGGCCCACGGCCAGCAGCACATCGCCCAAACCATCGCCGCCGCCAAAAAATCCCTGGCCGCCGTCCGAGGCCCGCGCGGGAAAAAGAAATGAATTTCGCGTAATATCTCTGCGGTTTGGAACCTGTTTCAAATCCACTTGCCCTTCCCGGAACGCCCACGGCGCCGCCGTGGAGTTTGTCCGGCGACAGCGGACTCTGAAACAAGGCTTAGCCGCGTCACTTGTGACGCGCGTTGTTGATTCTGGAGAACCTATGTCCGTAAACGTGGCGATCGTCGGCGCAACCGGCGCGGTGGGACAGGAGCTTTTGAATATCCTGGCCGAGCGGAAATTCCCCATCAAGAATTTATTGCTTCTGGCCAGCGCCCGCAGCGCAGGCAGGAAGATCGAATTCGGCGGCAAGACGCACTCGGTCCAGGAACTAAGCAAACACGCCTTTCAGGGCGTGAATATCGCGTTTTTCTGCGCCGGAGGAAGCGTCAGCCGCGAGTTCGCCCCCGCCGCCGTCGCCACCGGAGCCGTGGTCATCGATAAGAGCTCGGCGTTTCGCATGAAGCAGGGCGTGCCCCTGGTGATTCCGGAGGTGAACCCGGAGCAGATCGCCAAGCACAACGGCCTGATTGCCAACCCCAATTGCAGCACGATCGTCATGAACGTGCCGGTCTGGCCGCTGCATAAGGCCAATCGCGTGCGGCGGATCATTCTCAGCACCTACCAGGCCGTCAGCGGCGCCGGGGTCGGTGGGTTGCAGGAGCTTGAGAGGCAGACCAAGGCTTACGCAAGCGGCGGCAGCATCGAGCGCCTCCAGTTTCAGCATCAGATCGTCAGCAACGTCTTCAGCCACGACTCCAAGATCGCGGACAACGGCTACAATGAAGAGGAAAACAAGACGGTGAACGAGACGCGCAAGATCTTCGGGGATTCGCGGATCATGATCTCGGCAACGTGCGTCCGCGTGCCCATCCCGCGCGCCCACAGCGAGTCGATCAACCTGGAATTCGACCGGCCCATCACTCCGGAGGAAGTCCGGCAGATTCTTTCGCGCGCGCCAGGAGTGAAGATCGTGGACGACCGGGAGAAGAATCATTTCCCGATGCCCCTGGAAGCCAGCGGGCAGGATGACATTCTGGTCGGCCGCATCCGCCAGGACATCAGCCGCGACGACGGCCGGGGAATCGAACTGTTCGTCAGCGGCGACCAGGTCCGCAAAGGCGCCGCCACCAACGCCGTGCAAATTGCGGAAAAATTAGTGGCAAGTAGTTAGTAGCAAGTTGCAAGCGGCAGACGTAACTTGCAACTTGCAACTTGCAACTTGCACTTCATGAAAATCGTCCACATCATCACCCGCTTGATCATCGGGGGCGCGCAGGAAAACACGCTGCTCTCCTGCCAGGGCCAGCACGATCTGGGCCATGACGTGACCCTGATCGCCGGCCCGGCCATCGGGCCGGAAGGGTCGCTCCTCGAGCGGGCGCAAAGCTCGGGCTATCGCGTCATCGTCGTTGATGACATGCGGCGGGCGATCCATCCCATCCGCGATTCTCGCACCTACCGCCACCTGATCCGCCTCCTGGAGGAGTTGAAACCTGATATCGTCCACACTCATTCGAGCAAGGCCGGCATCCTCGGGCGATGGGCGGCCCATCGTGCGAGGATTCCCGCCGTCGTTCACACCATCCACGGCCTGGCGTTCACCGCCTCAACCAATCCGGCGATCAATTGGGTTTACAAGATGTTGGAGAAACGGGCCGCGCCGCTGACGACGCGAATCGTCTGCGTGGCCGATGCGATGCGCGAGCAGTCCCTGGCGGCCGGCATCGGCCGCGCCGAGCAGTACGTCACGATCTACAGCGGCATGGAGACCGAGCCGTTCCTTAATCCACCGACGCCGCGCGAGCAGGTCCGATCCTCCCTGGGCATTACCAGCGAAGCAATAGTCGTCGGAACCATCGCCAGATTATTCGATCTGAAAGGCCACGACGATCTTCTGCAAATCGCGCCGGAAATATGCTGCCAATTCCCAAACCTGCGATTCATCTGGGTGGGTGATGGGCTGTTGCGCCCGCGCCTCGAGGCGGAGATGAATCGCATGGCCCTGCGCGATCGGTTTATCCTGACCGGAATGGTCCCCCCGCAGCGAGTGCCCGAACTGACCGCCGCGATGGACGTTCTGGTTCATCCTTCCCGGCGCGAAGGCCTGGCCCGCGCCCTGCCCCAAGCCGGCCTGGCTGGTATCCCCGCAATCGCCTACGACATCGACGGCAACCGCGAAGGCGTCCGCGACGCCGTCAGCGGCATCGTCCTTCCGCCTTTCGACGTGGTAAAATTATCCGCCGCGATTTCCACGCTTGTCAACGACGAATCGCTGCGAAAGAGCATGGGCCAAGCCGGACGCCAATTCGCGCTCGGAAGGTTTGATGCCAAGGTGATGGTGGAATCGCTCGATCGGCTATATCGGGAAATCCGAAACCCGAAATCCGAATGACGGGACCCCGGCGGAATTTTGCCGGGGACCCCAATCAAATTCGAATGACGAAATCCGAAACGGTGTTCATGGGGTCATTCGGATTTTGGATTCGATTCGTCACTCGTGATTTTGGATTCATCGTGCCACCTGCCGCTGTGTCTCCGCACGAGTTGAGCGATGCCGCGCGTACCGAGAATGAGCCATACGCCCAGACCACTCCGGACAATTGAACTGAAGAAGAGCGCGTGAATTTGCGCCATGTCCGGCGGCCCGTTGCGCGGGATGGTGATCACAAGAAACAGCGGCCACGCGAGGCTCGGGATTCCAGTGGTGAATAGGTATATGCCAATGCCAATCAGGACGAGGTGGAGCAGTTCATCGGAAGAGCTTCCGCGCTGAGACGAACCCTGGTCCGAACCCGCCGCCATCCGCCTCGCCAAGGCTGGGGCTTTTCTCCAGCAATACCAAGCCATCAGGAGAAAAACCGCGCAGGGCAATATTGATGAAAACATCATCGCATTGGCTATATCATCCTGGTACTGAAGTCTGCTCCTGATCAAGCGCGACGCCACATATCCGACAAAGCCGGCTCCGTCAGTTAGCCCATTGGCAAGCAACCACAGTGCGAAGATTCGGCACCAAACAACCGCAATCATCGGAGGAGACGACAATCCCGCATATCCGAGAACCGGAGCGGGTGCGGGTATTTCATCTCGCTCGGGCTCAACCCGGGACATGCTCATCAAGTATCGCCTCGCGGCCAACCCGCCGCAACTCGCAACTCGTAACTGGTAACTCTGCCCTTTGGATTTCGCATTTCGAATTTCCCGCTAAAATGCCGCCATGTCTTCATTTCTCGTCATCGGCCCTCATCCCGACGATCAGGAGCTCGGCATGGGCGGCACGATCGCCCGGCTGGTCGAGCAGGGCCATCGCGTGCATCTGGTCGATATGACCAGCGGCGAGCCGACGCCGCTCGGTTCGCCGGAAATTCGCCAGCGCGAATCCGCCGCCGCCGCGAAAATCCTCGGCGTCCAGCGAACGCAACTTGGTCTGGTCAATCGCCAGGTGACTCTCGATTTATCCAGCCGGCACAAGCTGGCCGCCGTCATCCGCGTGCATCGGCCGGACGTGCTTTTCCTGCCGTATCCGGTGGACGCCCATCCCGATCACGTCGCGGTCACCCGCATCGGCGAAGACGCGCGCTTCGACGCCAAGCTCACCAACAGCGGCATCCCCGGCCAGCCTTGCTATCCCAAGCGGATTCTCTATTACTTCTGCACGCATTTGCGCATGTCCTTTCAGCCGACCTTTTGCATCGACATCAGCGCCCAGATTGAGAAGAAAATGGCCGCCATCCTGGCGTACGAATCGCAGTTCGTCTTGAACCACAGCCCCGTGCCGGAGATGGTCAAGACCCTCACCGCCTATTTCGGCGGCCGCATCGGCGTCGAATATGCCGAGCCGTTCTTCAGCCATGAAACCCTGGGATTGAACGGGTTGGATCAGGTGACCTAAAGAATTGCCTATTGCCTATTGCCTATTGAAGGAAGAAGTAAATGCGGCGTCTTCTCTTTCAATAGGCAATAGGAAATAGGCAATCTGCCACGGCCCGCCTCACGGTTCTGGCACCGCCACCGAGCGAATCACGGATTTCAATTTGACGTTCGCCGCCGGCGATTTCAAATCCACGCTGATGTGAATCGGCCGCACTTTTCCGGGCAGATCTTCATCGATCGGCGCCGAAGTGATGCTCAGGTCTCCGCCATCTGTGGCAAGGTCGATCCGAACCGCTTGGTTGTCCTGCCAGACCAGAAGTTGATTGGCCGATGTCCGCTTCCAATTCCCAAACGTGATGAATTGTATGCCGAACGACGCCGGGGCCGAGAACCGGCATTCATCGTCAATGGTCAGGGTTCCGCCGCCGCGGCGGTCGTAGGTGAAGGTGCGATGAAGGCTCGTCAATTGCCCGACCGCGTACGCGCTGGTGAGGTCCATCGCCAACGAGTCGGTGGAATCGTTGAAATCGCGATGGAGAATTTTCACCGCGGCCATCGACGTGCTGATCTGGAGTTGTCCCGCCACCAGCGGAACGTTGTGCCCGAACGAATTGATCACCTTGGACTTGTACCGGTCCTTGCTGAACGTGCGGGCGGTGTAAACTTCCCCACCGGGATCGACGAGCAAAGAAGTTTTTCCGACGACCAGGACAAACGATCCCAGGTCGCAATGTCCGTGGCTGACGCCGTTGCGGCCGCCCTTGATGGAAACCGCCAGATTCGTGCCTCCGTCCGGCGCCGGCCGGCACGTCAGCACCTGTGCATCGCCAAACCAATCGCGCAGAGCCGCCGCCTCAGGCGCAACCGCCGCCATCCCCGTCGCCGAATTGGGGCACGACATCATCAACGTTTCGCCCAAACTGCCTCCCAGGCTCGTCGAAAGTTCCCCGCCGCCAGGCGCATCTAAGCCGGGCAGTTGAAAGCGGCGATCGACGAAATCAACCAGCGCGGGCGTCGGCTGTGCATCCAGATGAACGTCCCCATACGCCGGGTAAACGTCCCCCGCGATCCGGAGTTTGCTGGGAAAACCGGCGATGGCCTTGACCTTGTCCCGATCGAAGCAATCCACCCGCCTCCCCGTGGCCTGGTAAAGCAATTCGCAAAGCCGGATGTAATTGCCAAACCCGTAATTCCAATATCCCAGTCCTTCAACGCAGTGCCCGTCGTCGGCGAATCCATCGAGGTAGTTCAGCGAATCCTGCTCGGCCGCCGCGGCGAAAACGGCGCGGTCACGCGGGTCGGGCAAACTCGCCAGCGCCGCACCCAGCACGTTCGCCAGGCACACGGCATTCCAATTGTTTTTGCCGGTAATCCACCAGTTGGCCTTGTATTTCCCCGTCACCATCTCGCAGAACGGTTCGAGCACCCGTCGCCGAACGTTCCGATCGATCCGGCTTCGCGTCCCGGCGTCGATCGAATCGCCGAGCAAATACGCGGCATTGGCCAGATCGCACGCCAGCGCGGACGAGAATAGATCGATATCGCGAGCCTCACCGCGAAAATTGCCCGGGCCTCCATCGTGCGCCGGCAGCATCCAGGTCTTCTGTTCATCGAACGCGCCCACGAGTTGCTCGATCGCCGGGACAAATCGCCCGCGGTGCTCGATGCACTCGGCAATCACCAGCGGCGCGAGCCGGCCCGTGCGATTGAAATAAACCTTCTCATAATCCGTCCGGTTTCCCGTTCGCGAAAACTCCAGGAACAAATCATCGCTCAGCGGAGGAATCGGCTCAGCCAAGAGCCGCTCCGCCCGCCCGATGGCCGCATGCATCCCCGGCTTTCGCCCCAGCTCCTCCCACGCCGCCCGGTCGCCGATTTTCGGCCCGAACGCGAGGGTATCTTTGGAAAGCATCCCCGCAATCGCCTCCACACGTTTAGGATCGACAGCCTCGCCGAAAGCGCGCGCCGACACCCAGACGCAAATAAGAATCGCCGCTATTGAGACAACCGATTTCGTAGCTTCAATTGTTAGCCTGTTCCGCGTGATTTTGCCAGTTGTGGCACTGGCATCCGCAGCGCATAGGGTAGGACGCGCTTGATGCATCGCTCTCCAAGCAATTGCCCGGCCGTTCGTAATCACGGCAACCGGAAAAGATAAATCCGGTCCACCGCAAATCCGTTCGTGCCGGCCCAAAAACGGAACTCGATCTGTGTTCGCTGCGGAAGCGTGAAGGCCACTGGCACATCCACCCACTGCGTGGGTTTCAACTCCGCTGGCTTGGGAAGGTATGAGGCAATGAGGTTATTGCCGGCGTTGCTTTGAATCTCCAAGGTACACGATTCGATTCCGTTCCATCCGTCCAGTGGCCGAAGACGGTAGACGGCGACGTACCTGCCACTGCTCCAGTTTTCGTAGATGCCCCAGAGTCCGATGCCGCCACCCGGACGGCACCACTGGACGAGCGGCGAATAGGCCCCGGGCATCGGTCCCTTCCCGCCGGGGCCGTTGCGGTGCATTTCAGTGCCGGGATGGAATCGCACCAGCACCACTTTGCCAGTACGGCCCACAACGTC
>JBEKXM010000108.1:10359-10988 GCA_049512115.1 Tepidisphaeraceae bacterium
GGATAATTGGCGCAGATCAAGGCGAAGACCTCGTCCGCCTCCGTCGCGGCCGTAAGATTCGTCAATGCGATGGGAACGTCGATCGGCGGGGGCGTCGATGCGATCACGACCGGCGTCTGATCGGCGGGCAAATCGAGATACGTGGCTACGATGGCCACCGACAAAATCAGATTGACGAGCACCAACAATGCAGCCAGCAATGCGTGCTTTGGCATGGTGAACTCACCGGGATTTTACATACGGACCTCCGCCAACCAACGTCGGCGGCGATTTTGCCCAGTATACTTGGAATTCCGAAATCTGGAGAAGCGTATTCCCTGGTTTTATGATGACCATTAACCCGGAGAATTCGGACTCACCGCGGATTACACGGATTGACGCGGATGGGAAGGAAGAAGGAATTGATCGCGATTCTTATCCGTGTTATCCGCGAAATCCGTGGTTCAGCTTCCTCCATAGGCCGGATCACGCCTCGGACGCGGCGGCCGGGGCGGGCAGCACGATCGGGATCAGCTCGGAAAGGCGCCGGATGACGTGGTCCGCGGCCCGATGCGTTCGCCCCGGCGGCCACGGCTGCTTGAGGGCGGTCTGCATTCCCAGCCGGGCGGCGCCCACGACGTCAGTTTTCA
>JBEKXM010000109.1:0-10307 GCA_049512115.1 Tepidisphaeraceae bacterium
TGATGTAAGGCCAATAACTCAATGGAAAGTTGCAAGGAACCAAACGGATGAGGTATATGCGTCACAGCACTGGCCGGTTTTGAGCGCCCCGCGCTGGCCGGTTTTGGCGCGCCCCGCGACAGCGCCAGATCGTTTGTGCGCAGCCTGGCAGTGGATCGAGCATCGCGGCCTATTGCCGCCAGCAGGGAATCTCACAACCTTCGCTTTTTGCGTTTGGAGGCGTCGCGCGACACCGTGGAACCGATCGTCGCCATGATCAATACGTCGCAAAGAAGGAGGCCGACTTCTCGGGGTTGTGCCCGCGGTGGTCATAGAGCTTGGTGGTGGAGGGATCGGCGTGACCGACGTCACGCTGAACGTCTTCGAGGCTGGCGCCGTTATTGAGGGAACCGCCTCCAGGAATTGCAGGGATAAACTCCGCTCAGAATTGCTGTCGAGCGACATCGAAAACTCGGGTGCGTTGGGGTCGTTCATGGGACTGTTTGAGCGCTCGGAAATCGGGTTTACGGTCCGCCCGCGGTGACCGAATATTGGCCCCGGAATCAACAGCGAACGTTGCGTCGCCTGCGGCGTTGATCCGTCGGCGGCATTTGCCGAATTGTTGAAGAAATGACCTGACAGCCTTGGCAGCCTGGAAAATACGATCCTACGAACGGCTGGACCGGATGCAATGTGTAAAGCAATAAAAAACGCCGGGCCCATAATGGCACCGGCGTAAATCTCAACTTCGTCTCTTCGAAACGGCTCTTTCCTCCCCATCCTGATTCGGTTCCCGAAGGTTTGATGGCAACCATCGGTTTGCCCGTTCGGCAAGCTCTTTGTCGGCGAGCTTGCCATCCGCGGCGTCGGAAAAGAGCTTGGCCAGGACTTCCACCAGTTCCGACTTTTTCCGGTTTTCGTTGGCCGGGTTATAGGTCGAACCGTGAAGCTCGGCCATAAGGTGGGCCAACTGAATCTTCTGGTATCCGGCGAGCCAGGCTGCGTCCGGACGCCAGAATGCTCGGATGTTCACCTTCAACTCGACCGACAGTTGATGAACCAAATCGGTTCGCCGTTGCAAGTGGGCGGTGATGCACTCGACGGTGAGCAGGTCGATGAGCTTCTCGATTCGGGAATCCGACAATTCGCCCAAACGGTCATACGCGGCTTGATCTTCCACGAAATGATCGGCGGTAAACGGATCAAGCTTAGCCCTTTTCTCCTTAACCCGTTGCGCGGGCGCCGGTACGAAAGTTTCGTCCTGCGTGGCGTGCAACGTGATTCCGTTGGCTTCACGGCGGATCGCCAGGGCCTCGGAACGCACTTTTTCATGAAGAATCATGGCCAGGATGCGTTTTCGAGAACCCGTAGCCTTCAGCAACGCCTCCCTCACGGCCAAAGTTTGGTGAGTGAAGGTTGCGGCAAGCTGACGATCGCTCAAGTCGTCGGATGTTGGCGGTTCGGGTTGTCCACCGGAACCTGCCTCTCCAACGCCGCCGTTGCCATCGCCCGACCTTCGGCCTTCCGGCCTGGGCAGACGAAACTCGCGTCTCACCTGTCCATCCGGGTCGAGGGTGAGAAAGACGGTCCCAACTGCCTTGGTCGCCTCGCTGAAAACTTTCGGCGCTGCTTCCACGATATCATTGGCCACTTTCTCCAAGGTGTCGATCCTCAACTGTACGGCTTGGATCGCCTCCTGGTCATCATCCTTGAGGTTCTCAAGCTTGGCTTCCAGCTTTTGCCTTCGGCCATCCAGCTTTTCCAGCTTCCGAGCGGTCTTCTCGTCGAACTCCTGCTCGGGCACTTGCATGGCATACAGTCGATCCTGGACCTCCTCTCGGCGGCCCGCGACGACCTCGGCCCAGCCTTCTTCACGCAATGCCTCCTGTTCCTTGGCCAAGGCTTGGCTTTGGGCTTCCATGAAGGCTTTGCGTTCGATCAGAACCCGGTCACTGAACAGGTCCCGGCTCACCGATGACTCGGAAACCAAGGAAAGATCGAACAACGCATGGGCACTGTCGATCCAGGCAACGGCAATGATATTCCGAACCTGCTCGGAATTACGGGGGCTGCCGTTCAATTCCTGCCAGATGACAAGCTGCCGGTCCTCCGGCACGGCGGAGAAGGCTTCGGCAGTTCCGGTGTCGATCTGATCTTCCCGGAATGCCGTTTTCACGACATCGGCCAAGCCCGCCAGTTTCATCCTTTGGCGGACGTACCGTTCGGTGACGCCGAACTGTGAGGCGATGGATTCTGCGCCCTTGGCCTCGTCGGCCGCCAGCTTGGCAAAGGCTTCCGCCTCATCCAAGGGGTGCATGTCCTCGCGGACAAAATTCTCCGAAAGGGATAGCGCTCCGGCGGTGGGTTCATCGACGTCCCGGACTTCGCACGAAATCTTGGGATCGTCTTTTGAATCCCGATGGATCTGCCGGAGGGCCGCCAGACGGCGGTTGCCGGCGATCACTTGATATTCACCGCTTTTATCCGGTATTGGCCGGACGACCAGGGGTTCCAGCAGGCCGAAGGCCCGAATGGACGCCACCAAACGGCGATGGGCCTCCGGCCTGGGCTTGACCCACCTTGGGTTTTGCCGGCTGGGACGGAGTTTGGACAGAGCGACATTGACGCGCATAAGACACCTCTCATTTTGAAGGAACAATGCGACCGACCGTGCCAGACCACTTTGGTCTGGAGAATTGTTCGCGGTCGGCGCTCTTCTTTGAAGCTAATCACGAAAAGAAGTCAGGCGCAATGTGGACAACCGCCGGACGGGCGGAATTGCGGGATGGTAATTGGCACAGCAGACGCACCAGCCGATTGCGAATCATTTCGATGCCAATTTGTCGCGCTGTGCAAATCACCAACGCCTGCATCTTCATCTTGGACAAGTTAGGGTACGAATCCTGGCAATCATTGGCGTAGCGGCGTTGTGCCTACCGGCTTTTCTGTTATCCACACCTTGCGCGGATAGTCCTTCCTTGAGAGACTAAGCGGTAGACCTTGTTCTTTTGCGTTGAAGCACACTTCAACATGTATGCGTAACGTCTGACCGAAGGCACTCCGCTTTCGTCATATTCCCAATTAGTTCCTTGTCACCGACGCCCCGTGCAAAAGGGGCAGGAGGATTCCATGCGCACTGCGCAAAAAAAGGCGGCGGATGAAAAACCGCCGAGTCGGCAGCATCCCGATTGGGCGAAGCTGCTCAGGGATGCCGTCGAAAAGCCCGGCGTGATCTCCGAGTGTTACCGTCGATTCTGGAATTACAGCGTCGGCAATCAAATCCTGGCCATGTTCCAGTGCTTGGAGCGGGGACTTGAGCCGGGGCCGATCCACACCTTCAAGGGCTGGCTGGATGTGGGCCGGCACGTCCGCAAGGGCGAGAAGGCCATCACCTTGTGCATGCCGGTGACGGTGCGGCGCAAGCTCGACGCCGAACGCAAAGCAACCGACTCCGGCGTCATCCCTGATGCCGACGCCAAGATTGCCGTGACGGTCTTCACGTACAAGCCGCATTGGTTCGTGCTGTCGCAAACCGATGGTGCGGATTACATCCCGCAGGAGTTGCCGCAGTGGAGCGAAGCGGCGGCATTGAAATCCCTGCAAATTGAGCGGATCGGTTTCGACCATCCCAACGGCAACTGCCAGGGATATGCCCATGGGCAGTCCGTGGCCGTGTCACCCTTGGCACCATTGCCTCACAAGACGCTCTTTCATGAATTGGCTCACGTCTTTCTCGGCCACACCGCCGAGTCGGGTCGGATGGACGATCACGACCTGACGCCGGTGAACCTACGGGAAGTGGAAGCCGAAAGCGTCGCCCTGATCTGCTGCGAGAGCCTGGGGCTGGCCGGTTCGGCCGAATGCCGCGGCTACATTCAGCACTGGCTTGGCAAAGATTCCATCCCCGACCGCAGCGCCCAGCGAATCTTCAAGGCCGGCGACGCCATTTTGCGCGGCGGCCGTAGTGAAGCGGAGCAAGGCGAGCCGGTTTCTGTGCAATAAGGATCACCGGCATAGTGCCGGAAATTTCCAACCCATTTTCGATTTGTCCATACCGAAAGGAGTTCTCATGTCCAGCGAAACATCGCCGGCCAAGGCCAATGCGCCCGTGCATGCGATCCGCAAGCACAGCCTCAAAGCCTCGATCTGGTGCAACCAAACCAGTGCCGGTGTCATCTACAACGTCACGCTCATCCGCACCTACCGTGACGGCGAAAATTTCAAAGACACGCCGTCGCTCGGCTTCGACGACTTGGCCAACGCGGCCAAGCTTCTCCTCGATGCTGAGTCGTGGATCACTTGGAAAGCTCTGAGGGACAAAGAGAGTGCCAAAGACAAGCCAGCGGACGTTACGTCCAAAACACCTACCAGCGACGCTGGCCAGGCTGCGGATGCCGCCACGCCACTCAGACGGCGCGGCAGGACACCCAAATGAGCGACAATGCAACCCGTTCTTTTCCTTCACCAGCCAGGTTCGATGCCTGGCTTTTCTTTTATCCACACGTTGCGCCTCGCGTCCGTCTTTGGCACACTGAGTAGCGGAATTGTTCCTCACATCGAAACGCAAACGGACTGCGTGCAGGTGCACGCCGACGGTTTCACTGCGCGCATTTCAAAGGAGAAAATATGCCCAAACGGAAATTCCTCGGACGATTCGAACCCCGCTACGGCGTCGGCGCCAGCCTGGTCGCCGAAGAAGCCAAAGCCCTCGGCCGGGAAGTCGAGGATTGCGAATGCGCCGCTCCGGGTGACGTGGATGCTCGGCTCGCCGAACGGCATGCGTCGTGCCGCCGGTGCTGGGACGAGCTTCAGCTTCTTCTCGGCCATCTGCCCGAGCGTGATCGTCGGATTGTCCACGGCCTGCTGTTCCGGGATTTCTACCACATACTGGAACTGTATCTCTGCCACGTCCGGACGAAACACCCGGAATTGTCGGCGCCGAATCCGCCGCTCATGAAGCAGAAACGGCAGACTGACGACGAATTCAGCGAATGGCTCTTTGACCCCTTACCGAAAGGAGATTCCCATGCCTCGCGCAACACCTGAGAGAAAGCGGGACACCGTCCCGCCTCAGCCCCGGGACAACCGGCCCGTTCACACCATCCGCCACCGCAGTATCAAGGCGTCCATCTGGCGAAACGTCACTGCCAAAGGCCCCGTCTACAACGTCATCGTCGTCCGGGGTTTCAAAGACGGCGATGGGTGGAAGGACAGTCACAGCTTTGGCTATGACGATCTGCCGATCGTCGCCAAACTCCTGAACGACTGCCACTCGTTCATCACGTCGCTCAATGAAAGGGAGCGACGAAAAGTTCCGGCGGCGGCGGATGCCATGCCCGCTGACCCTCCCGCCCCCGACCGGACCCGCCGTCCTGAGCGGCCGGCGTAGATTTCCAGCCAGACCCGAAAGGTCTGGCTTTTCCCTTGCGCAAAATCCGCATCTCTGGCACGCTAAGGAAAGCGTTGTTCTTTTAATTGCCGCCTCCACCGGCGGTTCAACTTTTCTCCTTAACCCGTTCAACACTGAAAGGAAGTGCCATGGGAACCTCGAAATTCCCCCTGGGACAAACTGTCATCACTCGAAACGCCCAAAACCAGTTGCATCCGGCGGACATTCCGATCGCCCTCGGCCGTCACGCGGCCGGCGACTGGGGAGACGTGTGTGAAGCGGATCGTCGTGAAAACGAATTGTCGGTCATCCAGCGATTGCGCCTCCTGTCGGTCTACCAGGACCGCAATGGCGTGAAGTTCTGGATCATCACCGAGGCGGATAGGTCCGCAACGACCGTCCTCCTGCCCGAAGATTACTGATTTCCCCGCCTTCCTCCTCCTTAACCCGTTTTTCCAACCTGAAAGGAGTTGTTCCACGATGAGTGACTTCATCGACGTGGGCTCTTCGCCCGCGTGCGAAGACTGCGCCCAGGTCGGCAGCCCCGGGTACCACGACCGGGCTCGCCGGGAATGCCGGGCATACGTAAACCAGCTTCGCCGAATGTTCGGCCCCGAGCCGGAAGGGGCGCACCTCTCCGTGAGGTCCAACCCCCACGACTTCGGCAGCTACTTCTCGGTCACCTGTTCCTACGACGAAACCCATCCCGCCTCGGTGGACTATGCCTTCCGGTGCGAATCGGAAGGCCCCGACGAGTGGGATGAACAAGCCCGCCAGGAATTGGCGGGAGAAAGGAGATGATGCCATGTCGGAGAAAACCACCTGGATCGATTTCAAGGAGCTTCGGGCATTGCTGCGATTCTCTGAAGTTTTCGCCCATTACAACGTGCAGTTGAACGTCAAAGGAGAGCGGGCTACCGGCTACTGCCCTCTGCCCACTCACCAGGGGAAGCGGAAATCCCCCTCGTTCTCGGTCAACCTGGAGCGCGGCATCTGGCAATGTTTCGGCTGCCATGCCAAGGGCAATGTCCTGGACTTCTGCTGCCGGATGGAGGGATTCAATCCCGACAATCCGCAGGAATTGCGGAAGGCGGCGCTCAAGATCAGGGATATCTTCCTGGGTGGGAGTGCTCCTTCCAGACAGGAGAATCCGAAGCAAGAGAATCCCCGGATTATCGTCAACCCTGCTCTCGATTTCGACCTTCGGACGCTCGACCCGGATCACCCCTATCTCAAAGAGCGGGGCTTCACGGATGAGACGATCCGGCATTTCGGCCTCGGCTACTGCAACCGCGGGATGCTGAAAGGCCGGATAGCCATACCACTTCACAATCCCCAAGGACAGCTTGTCGGCTACGCCGGCAGATTGACCAAGGATGAGGACGTGAGCGACCGGAGTCCGAAGTACCTGTTCCCCGGCGAGCGGGAAAGGGACGGCGTGAAGCTTGAATTCCGCAAGTCCCTCCTTCTCTACAATGCTCACCGCATCAAGGCGCCGGTGGATCACCTGTTCGTTGTCGAGGGGTTTCCCGCAACCTGGTGGCTCTGGCAGGCGGAGTACCGGAATACCGTTGCGCTCATGGGCGCAAGCTGTTTCGAAGAACAGGCGAAGCTCATCGTCGATCTGGTGAAGCCCGATGGAAAAGTCTGGCTCATGCCTGACGGTGATGAGGCCGCAATCCGATGCGCCAAGAGCGTCCTGGAGCAGGTGGCGCCATACCGGTTCATCCGCTGGGTGCCACTGGATAAGGGCATGCAGCCAACGGATGTCCAGGCGGATGAATTGGCGGCGTTGTTTGTGAATTGATTTTTGCGGAGCGGTCGGAAGATCGCTCCGTTTTCTTCTATTCATTCCGGTGTATCCGAGGTATTGCCAGATTGATTGCTCCGTGTCGATAGTGTGCGAAGGGCGTTGTCGTGGCGCCCATCGACGAACGGATTACCAGCGTGGTATCATGGGAATAAGCCCATGTATCAAGCCGAACAACGCGATAGTGCTCTCCCCACGGCCGCAAATGATGCACGGCTCGCAAAATCGGTGCGAGAGTGGGAGTATTTCTTGCAGGGAATTTCAATCGGTGACTCCGTGCTGATTGTGTATCACGAGGACGTGGATGGGTTAGTTGCTGCGGTATGCCTTAAACGCGTACTGGAAAAACTGACTCGAGTCGGCCCAATCCTGTATTCCGTGTCAACAGCCGACTACGATTTCGCGCTGCTCCGATTGAAGTTTAAGGCTGTCCAGGCGGACGCATGCATTTGTCTTGACATATCGCTTGCGAGCCATACCGAAACGCTCGAAGCACTCGGCCGATCGTTCAAGAAACGAGTCTTCGTGTTTGATCACCACCAGCAATTACAAGCGATTTCGTGTCCGAAAAATGTTACCGTGAGCAATCCGACGCCAACCATCATGGCGCTGAACAATAGACCTGTTCCAACGTTTTGTTTTGCCCGCTCGGTTTCGGCAACTGACGCGGTAGAGTTTCCAAACTGGCTTACACTCGTGTCGTTGTATTGCGAAGGCGTGGACTCGTTCTACCCTGACGAGGCGGCCAGATTATTTTCAGAGGTTTTCCGATGTGATACACCCGATCGTGTCCGAGATGCGATTCGGGCCTCGCCATTGGGCCCGACCTGCAATTTGATTCGTGCTGGTTTCACATTCGAGGACGGTGCGCAGCGTCTTGAAGCGGCATTCAATCGAATCCTAACAGGCGAGACCAGTTTAGTGGACGAATTCGTTCGGCCACTGAAAGACGCGTTCGCATCTCGCGCCGAAGAGATTTCGGTCACGATCAACACCATCATAGCGGAGCAGAGAAGATTACACGCCGATGACACTGCTCGAGTTGTGTTGGTGTCGATCGAGTCACATTTCGATATCGCGGGTCCCGTAGCCAGCATTTTGCGCGGATATCTCACAAGGCGAGTGATCGTTGCATATAGGATGTACCGCGATGTCGTCGGGGTTGAACTACGGGTTCGTAATGGATCAACAATCAATCTGGCGGCAATGCTCTCGGAGATCGCTCGGAGTGTGCCAGTTATTAACTCCGGAGGGCATCCGTCCGCCGCCGGGGCCTTAGTGAGGGCTTCGCATTTCGATACTTTTGTGAAAATACTTCAGGATCGCTGCGAGCAGCTTCCCCCGGAGGCACTTTGAATGCGCGATATTTCTCGGTCGGAACGTCGGTATTCACCCAATCAGATCCCGTCGCGATTGCCATCGCGGGCGGGGTCAATTTCATATTGTCGGAGCAGGACGCTGACGGTACTTGGGGTGGCCAAGATCCCCTGAATCGATTGATCAACACGACGCATGCGACGATGGCGTTGCAATCTGTAGGTTTCTCCAGCGACATCTCGCTGCTTCGCAAGCCCCTCGCCTTCCTTCGTGACATTGACCAGGACCGCAACGTCGCATTTTTCTGGCGTGCTGCGGCCTTCTTAAATGTGCCCACGTATGAGAAGGAAGTTATCCACGATATTGAATTCATTTGGCGATACCGGCAGCGGATCGGCGCCCACCGAGATTATCCCGTTCCGTTTTTTCTCTTGAAAATGATTCGGTTCGCCATTGTAAAAAAGCGCCTTTCTGTCCGACCGGAACAAGTCATAGATTGGATTTTGCAGGAGTGGTCGGACGATAGTTGCTGGTACAAACGACCATCGATCACAAGCATGGCATTGGCGCTCATTTACGACATGACCTTTAAGCGAAAGCGAGCGATTCTTCGGAAGTCAGTTGAATTCTTAGAACAGCAGTACCAGCCGGTAACACGCGACAGTGGGAGATTTAGCGATAATCTTGCCGAGACGTGTTTTGTTGTATTTAACCTGTGTGAACGTGACATTCTGGCGCAAACATTCTGTAGTTCACTTCCAGTGTTGGTCAACAAAGCTGCAAACTATATCCTGGCGTGCCGACGCGCGGATGGTACTTGGGACAGTCCTCCCCCCTTTGGCGGCATAACCGAAACGAGAGTATATTCTACGGCAGTAGCTATTAGGTCGATTCTGGCTTACCAGACGCAGCAGCGGCCGGATTTACTCGCAAATGTCGCCGCACAGATTGTTGACCGCGTGTTCTCCGAGCGAACGCGCTTCTCTGCCATCGTGTTGGCGGAGGAGTTGAACCCGTTTATTGCTCGTTTCAAGCAGGAGCATCCAGATCCCACCACGTGCGGTTTTGTGATGATGCGTTTTCGAAGTACGACGTTACACGAGCAGATTTACCATACGATTCAAGAATGCTGCCAACAACATGGTCTCGTGGCATTGAGGGCCGATGAGAAGGACTACTCGGACGATATGCTGTCTAATATCCGAACGTACATGCACTGCTGCGGTTTCGGCATTGCGGTGTTCGAGAGATTAGAGACGAATGATTTCAATCCAAATATTTCGCTTGAGGTTGGTTATATGATGGCGATGGGGAAACCGGTCTGTCTTTTGAAAGATATTACACTCACATCTTTACACACCGACCTGGTAGGGCGTCTCTACAAGCAGTTCGACACACAGCGAGTGTCTCGGACCATTGCTACCGCTCTTAAGGAATGGTTTGTAGATCGAGGGATCGGTGGGGTAAGCCGTGTACCTTCGCGGCCGGTTCGTCGGCGTTAGAAACAGTGGTCACACATTGGGCAAAAGCGCACAAAATGTCTTCGCATCCCGAGGGTGGGAGATGTCGCCTCGTCCTGTTGGTCGGTTGGCAAACCCGAGGTGTGGTGCTGCTGCTGGCACAGGTTCTTTGTACGCAGCGGGCGTCATCCAAATTTTACCGAGTGGATCACCCACACTCTCTGAGAGCGTGGTGATGAGGATCATAGTGGAAAACGGCGGATGATATTGGAGCAATCGTTCCGCCAAGTTGTTCCGCCGCTGTTCACTTTTGCACACCACCAGCACTCGAAACGGCCGGGATTTCCGGTCT
>JBEKXM010000110.1:0-10238 GCA_049512115.1 Tepidisphaeraceae bacterium
GTTAGATTACCTCCATCTTCCCGCAGATTGGTTAATGGACGTAGCTCTTTTCCGTGGTTTTGGCCCACCGCCTTTGGCTTTTCGGGCCGGCAGCGCGGGTGCAAACTCCACTCCAGATGCAACTCCCCGGCAGCCTTCAGCGTCCATGCTTGCCCCTTCCCTGCCGCCTCACCACCGGATCTCAGTGGTATATTATCCGACGCGCCTGACAGTGCAAAAAAGTGTGTACGTGCATTGCCGCCTTCAGCCGATGCCTGGCTTGCGCCAGAATTTGCCTCGGCCAACTCGCGTTGCGGCTGATTGAATAATTTTTTCATTTTTCCCCGCGCCAAAACAAAAACACGTCCAAAACCTTCACCTCCCGGCTATAGAGATAGAGGGACCTACATTTTTTGTTGCCGATCCACCATCCGTTATCACGTTCCAAACGTGCCCATCGGGAACCGCGACAAAATGGCCGACCGATGCTTTTGCAAGTGGGTCCGCCGTGTGACAGTGACAAAACCCCCCACGGCGCTGCCGAAAACGGGGGTTTTGTCACCGCCCCACCCAGGCGCAATCTGCAACCGTAGGTTTATGATGATCATTAAAGCAAGAAAATTCAGACTGACCGCGGATTACCGAGCGCGGCATAGCCGCAACCAAAAAGAGATATCGCGCGGAGACGCGGAGGCGCGGAGAAGAGACTAGATGGGTCAAATTGCCCCCTTCAATTCTCCGCGCCTCCGCGTCTCCGCGCGAACTTTTTCTTTTGGGAGCGGGGTTGTGGGCAAAGCCAACTCCAGGATCTCCAGCGATGCGGGGGACCCGGCGTTTAATCGCCGGGACCCGCGGTAATAATCCGGGCTGAAAATTTGCGCGCGGTAGGCTTCGCCTCCGCCAGCGTGCGAAGATTTTGATGGATTGCAGCGCGGATCAGTCCAGCCTTCTAAAACTACAAAAAACTGGCAGCCACGTGTCAATTCGCGCGGTGACAGTGACACCGTCGGCCCTGGCGCTATCAAAAACCGCGACCATGTCACCGACCCCAAAAACCAGGCAAAATCGCGCGATTTCCGTTGCCCTTCACGCGATCTTCTGTTCGCTGGATCGCGGACCGGCCAGTTTTGGCCGGAGATATTGCCCCGTGTAACTCTGCGGAGTCTGCACGATGGTTTCCGGAGTTCCCGCCGCCACGATGCGGCCGCCGCCTTCGCCGCCCTCGGGACCCATGTCGATGATCCAGTCCGCGCACTTGATCACGTCCAGATTGTGCTCGATCACCAGCACGGTGTTCCCCAAATCGGCCAGACGATTGAGAACGTTCAGCAGGTTATGGATGTCGGCAAAGTGCAGGCCGGTGGTCGGCTCGTCCAGGACGTAAAGAGTGTGCCCCGTCGCCGACTTGCCCAGCTCCGTCGCCAGCTTCACGCGCTGCGCTTCGCCTCCCGAAAGCTGCGTGCTGGGCTGGCCGAGCTTGACGTAGCTCAGACCCACGTCGTTGAGGGCTTTGAGAAGCTGCGCGACGTGCGGGAAGTTCTCGAAGAACGTCAGCGCCTCCTCAACCGTCATGTTCAATACGTCCGCGACGGTCTTCCCGCGATAGTGGATTTCCAGCGTCTCGGCGTTGTAGCGCGAGCCGTGGCAAATCTCGCAATCGACGTAAACGTCCGGCAGAAAGTGCATTTCGATGCATTTCTTTCCCTGTCCCTGGCAGGCCTCGCATCGGCCGCCCTTGACGTTGAAGCTGAATCGACCGGCTTCGTAGCCGCGGATTTTCGCTTCGCGCGTCTTGGCGAATACTTTGCGGATGTCGTCGAACACGCCGGTGTAAGTCGCCGGATTGGACCTCGGCGTTCGGCCGATGGGGCTTTGGTCGATCTCGATCACCTTGTCGATTTTGGAAATTCCGTTGATCGCCTTGTGAACTCCCGCCTTCACCCTCGAGCCATAGAGCTTGCGCTTGAGCACGGGCAACAGGGTTTGGTTGACGAGCGTGGATTTGCCCGATCCGCTGATGCCGGTGACGCAGATCACGCCGCCCAGCGGAATCCGCACGTCGATGTCCTTCAGATTGTTCTGCCGGCAACCGCGCAGCTCCAGCGCGCTCCTGTCGGGATTGACGGGCCTGCGAGCATGCGGCGCGACGATGGCGTATTCGCCGATGAGATATTTGATCGTGGTGCTGTGGGTATTTCCGAGCACGTCCGGCATGGGTCCGCAGCAAACGACCTGCCCGCCGTGCGCCCCCGCGCCGGGACCGATGTCGATCAGGTAATCCGCCGCGCGGATGCATTCCTCATCGTGCTCGACCATGATGACCGTGTTGCCGATCTCTCGGAGGCGCTTGAGGGTGCGGATGAGCCGGACGTTGTCGCGCTGATGCAGTCCGATGGTGGGCTCGTCCAGGACGTAGCAGACGCCGACCAATCCGCTGCCGACCTGCGTCGCCAGGCGGATTCGCTGCGCCTCGCCGCCGGAAAGCGTGGCGGTTTTCCGGTCCAGAGTCAGATACCCCAGGCCCACGTCCTGCATGAATCCCAACCGCGAGGAGATTTCGCGCACGATCGGTTCGGCGATGGCCGCGCCTTCTTCGGAAAGCCGCAGATTTTCGAAAAACCGTCCGGCGGTTTCGACCGTCAGGCTGGTCACGTCGTGAATGCTGTATCCGGGCAATTGGATTCCGTTCGATCCCGGCAGCGGGGCGGCGACGGGGCCGGGGGTCGCGCTGTGTAATCGCACCGCCACGGCCTCGGTTTTCAATCGCGTCCCGGCGCAGACGGCGCACGGCTGCTCGGAGGTGTACTGGTGCAGCCGGGTCTTGACGAATTCGCTTTCCGTATTGTCAAACCGGCGCTGGAGGTTGGGCAATACGCCTTCGAACCACGTTCCCGTCCCCGCGTCCCCGCGCTTTTCCGTCCCGTCCATCAGAATCTGCTGGACCTTCTTCGGGATGTCCTTGAAGGGCGCGGAATAGGAAATTCCAAAATCACGGCAGAACTCGCGCAGCACCCGGCTGTAAAAAATGTTCATCCGCTTGCCGTTTTTCCGCCAGGCTTCGATCGCCCCGTTTTCCAGCGAAAGGGCCGGGTCGGGCACGATAATGTCGGGATCGAATTCGCTGCTGGTCCCCAGCCCGTGACAGGCCGGGCACGCGCCGTGCGGACTGTTGAAACTGAAAATCCGCGGCTCCAGCTCCGGCAGCGAAACGTGCGGGTGATCCGGGCAGGCGAATTTCTCGCTGAATGTCTGGTCCGACCAGGCATTCCCCTCCTTCTGAATCGTCACCACCACCACGCCCCGCGAGAGCTTCAGCGCCGTCTCCACGCTGTCCGCCAGCCGGGATCGTATCTCCGGCTTCAGCACGATCCGATCCACGATCGCCTCGATCGTATGTACCTTCGTCTTGGTCAACGCCGGCGGCTTATTGGCCTCCAATTCCAGAATCTCACCATCGACTCGAGCGCGGACGAAGCCCTGCTTGTTGATCGCCCCGAACGTGTCCTTGTGCTCCCCCTTTTGCCCCTTGATCAGGGGCGAAAGGATCATGACCTTCGTCCCGGCCGGATATTTCATCACCGCATCCACGATCTGCGACGGCGACTGGCTGGCGATCTGCCTCCCGCAAATCCAGCAATGCGGCGTCCCCGCGCGGGCGAACAACACGCGCAGATAATCATAAATCTCCGTCGTCGTCGCCACGATGCTCCGCGGATTCGACGACGCCGACCGCTGCTCGATGGCGATCGTCGGCGGCAAGCCTTCGATTTCATCAATGTCCGGCTTCTGCAACTGCTCCAGAAACTGCCGCGCGTACGCCGACAGCGACTCCACGTATTTCCGCTGACCCTCGGCATACACGGTATCGAACGCCAGAGTCGATTTCCCCGATCCGCTGATCCCCGTGACGACCACAAGCTGATCGCGCGGAATGTCCACGTTGATATTCTTGAGGTTATGCTCCCGCGCTCCCTTGATGCGGATGTATTTCAAGCTCATGGTCGGCGTACCTGAGTTGCTGAGGAAAATCGAACCCGTCATTGTAGGAGAGGCGGCGGGGGAGGGCAAAGGCGGGCGAATCGCGGTGGTCAGATTGAGATTTAGATCTTGTGAGCCATCCGTGTTTCAGTAAAAATGCCCTTGTCGTCACGGTACGCATCGCCTTTTCAGCTCAGCAATAGGGCATTATGACTTTCGTTCCGTCACGAGAACTTGTTCTAAAGAAGCTTGAGAGTACCTTCCCGGACCCTGTCATCGCAGAGCAGGCTTTGCGGTCGTTGGATCGCTACAACAGCAATAAATCCCGGCGGTTGCGAGATTACGTCCACCTGGCCATTCTCAAGCTTAGCGAAGGAGAGCTTTGGCGGCTTCGAGAGCTTGTTCGAGAGGCGAAACATGATCCCCGCGACGTATTATATCCCGCCGAAGCCCCGGAATATTTTAAATGGCTACGATCAAATCCTTTAGTGTACGGGGGGCCACGGCCTAAGACGCTTTCCAAGGCTAAAGAAGCGGCGATGCAGAAGCGAGATCGCGACCAATGGATAGCATGGTTATCTTCTGACGAGACATAACTAATCTCGTCAGTTTTATCGCATGGTCATCCGAATGGTGGGCGAGTACGCCCACCCTACTTGGTCACCTCTTCGCCATTGCCCTTTCGATCTTCGCCACCGTGGCCTCATCCGGCATCACTTTGGCTCTTTCGATCCTGTTGAGAGTTTCCGGCCGAATGCCGGCGCGCCGGGCCAGTTCCGCCTGAGAAAGTCCGGCTGCCTTGCGGCTTATGACGATGTCGCGCGCAATCGAAACGCGAAGCGTTTCCAACGCCGGATAATTTCCGTTGGGCAGCCGCTTTGGCATCGGCGGCAGTTCACTTTCGTCGATGGGCGGCGCCGCCGCCCCCGTCAGCAGGCGGCGATATTCCTTCATTGGAACGACCGCGTATTCCTTCCCTTCAAGAACCAGCGTTGTCGTGCTCATCCGTTACTCCTGATAAACATCTCGCCGATGATCGATCCGAAAAACAACAATCGTATTGCCGCTCACAGTAAACAATACCCGGTAATCACCCGTGCGCATCCGAAACGCACCCTTCAGACTGTGCCGTAAGGGTTTTGCGCCGCTAACGCTCGGCCAGGACTCAAGCCTTTGAATCAAATCATGCACTCGGATCCGGATTTTGATCGGAAGCCGATCAGCCTGCTGCTTGGCATCTGGAGTAAGCTGAATCTCCACCTTGCCAAGTATAGCCGATTGACTTTTAATGCCAAGAGGGATGATCTATAATTCCTGCCCAATGCCTCGCGGGAAAACCGATTCAGATTGGGCCGATATCGTCAAGGGCTGGAAAGAAACGCAACTCGCCCTGCGGAAGAAGATGCGGATCGAGCCGCTCGATCCGCTGCCGCGGTTCGTGGCCGGGGCGGATGCGGCGTTCTCCGAGAACAAGCAAAAAGTTCTCGCGGCGGCCGTGGTTTATGACCGGATTGAAAAACGAATCGTCGAAGTTGCTCATGCGACCCGGCCGATCGAGTTTCCATACGTTCCGACCTTCCTCAGTTTTCGCGAAGCTCCGACAGTCATGGAAGCCGTGGCAAAACTTAAGCATGAATGGGGTGTGATATGCCTGGATGGTCAGGGATACGCCCATCCGCGCCGCTACGGATTGGCGGCGCATATCTCGATCCTCCTGGATCGCCCCGGTTTGGGAATCGCCAAGAGCAGGCTCATCGGTAACTTCGATGAGCCGGCGGCTGACGCCGGATCGGCCTCGCCGCTCATGGATGGCGGTGAACAAATCGGTTTGGTTCTGCGGACTCGCACCGAGGTCAAGCCCGTGTTCATCAGCATCGGACATCGGATCGACCTGAAATCCGCGGCCGATCTGGCGATGGCCTGTGTGGGCCGATATCGCATTCCAGAGCCGACCCGCCAGGCGGATATCGAGGTCGGGCGATTAAAGGTAAAAGTAAATGTCCGATAACCGCCCGTTCACGTTATTGGACGAGCTATAATCGTTTGCTTTCAGAAACCCCGGATGCCGCGACGATATTTCCCAGCAGCGTGCCGGATTGGAATGAACTGGAAGATCGGGATCATGGTTTTCGCGGCCGGTTTGGTGAGCGGTTGTTATTCGCCGGATCCCAAATCGCTCACCAGCGATTCCACGCCCAGCGCGATACCGGCCATCAAGGACGCGGCCGACCGTAATGACCGCACATCCATCCCTCGGCTGGTTCACGATTTGGACGATAAAGACTCGGCGATCCGCTTCGCGGCGATCTCAGCCTTGAAGCGCATGACCGGCCAGGATTTGGGCTATCGGTATTACGACGGCGAATATGATCGTCGCGCCGCCGTCGAGCGTTGGCGGCAATGGTTGAAGGAGCAGGGTGGTCATTAGTCATTGGTCATTGGCAAATTCAAAACGCGAATTCGCCAATGACCAATGACTAATGACCAATGACCAATGACCAATGACAAATGACCAAACAATGGAAAATCACCAGCCACCCGGCTAATCTCCGCCACGTCCGCAAGGAAATGGAGGGATTCGCTAAGTCCATCGGCATGGCCGATGAATGCTCCCAGGCCGTGGGACTGGTGCTGAACGAAGCCCTGGCCAACATCATACGGCACGGCTACGGCGGGGCGGTCGATAAGCCGATCCTGGTGACCGCCGAACATCGCGAGAAGGAACTGCGGGTGGTGATTCGCGACTGGGCCAAGCCCTTCGATCCGTCGGCGATCAAGCGCAAATGTGAAGACGAGTTGACGCCGGGCGGCCTAGGATTGGTTTGCATTCGCAAATTGATGGACGACGTGAAGTTCGAGTGTTTGCCGGATGGGATGGTTCTGACGCTGACGAAGAAGCTGGTATGACGATGGCGCATGCGAAATGGAACATGGACGTGGTGTCGGCCCCGCGGCGGGAGGGCGATGCCGTGATTGCCGAAGCGCGCGGCGAGATCGATCTTCAAAACAGTTCGGAGTTTCGTTCCGCGGTCCTGTCGATGCTCGACGGCGTCATTCCCAAGCGATTGATCCTGAACCTTTCGCTGGTTCCCTACATGGACAGCAGCGCCGTGGCGGTGCTGGTTGAGGTATTGCAGAAGCTGCGTCCGACCGGGGGACGGGTGATGCTCGTCGGCTTGCAGCCGCGCGTGAAGGGGCTTTTGGAAATCGCCCGGCTCGATTCGATTTTTATCCTGGCCGCCAGCGAGCAGCAGGCCCTGGCGTTTTGATTCGCCCTGACGTTTTTGATTCGCCCTGACGTTGTGATTTGCCGATGAACGTCGTTTTGCGACCGCTGGTTCTCGCGTTCAACTCGACGGCCGGATTCTTCCGGTTCATCGGGGACCTGACTTACCTGATCGGCGACGCCGCCGCCGGCCTGGGGCGATCGCTCTTCCACAAGCAGGGGCGCCGGCTCGGCTGGACCAATCTCTGGGCCCAGATGAACCGCGTCGGCGTCCGGAGCATCCCCATCGTCTGCCTCGTCACGTTCTGCATCGGCGCAATCCTGGCGTTGCAGATGGCGCCCATCCTTCGCGATTATGGCGCCGGCGACCGGGTCGCCGACATCATCTCCATCGCCATCGGGCGCGAACTGGGACCCCTGATCTCCGCGGTCGTGCTCACCGGATTCGCCGGCGCTTCCATCGCCGCCGAATTGGGAAGCATGGTCGTCTCCGAGGAAATCGAGGCCCTTGAAGCCCAGGCCATCGACCCCATCCGTTTCCTGGTCGTCCCGCGCGTCCTGGCGACCACCGTCATGATGGTCTGCATCTGCGTGGTCGGCGATCTCGTCGGCGGCATCGGCGGGATGGTCGTTTCCCACCTCGCTCTCGGCACCAGCGCCATCCAGTATTTCCATCACAGCTTCGATGCCCTGAAACTCAGGGATTTCATCACCGGACTGGCCAAGGCCGGGGTCTTCGGCCTGCTCATCAGCGCCCTGGCATGCCGGCTTGGGCTGGGCGTGACCGGCGGCGCGCAGGGCGTCGGCGTCGCCACCACGCGCACCGTCGTTCTGACCATTGTTGCAGTGATCTCGGTCGATCTGCTCTTCACGGCCGTCTTTTATGCGGTGGGTTGGTGAAGCCATGTCCGAGGGCCAAGCCATGTCCGAACCCGTCATCCAGGTCATGGACGCCAGCAAAACCTTCGACGGACGGGGCGTCCTCGACGCCATCCGCCTCGACGTGATGCGCGGCGAAACGCTGGTGATCCTCGGCGGCTCCGGCTCCGGGAAGTCCACCCTTCTGCGCCTGATGATCGGCAACGTCCAGTGCGACGGCGGCGACATCCTGGCGTTCGGAAAAAGTCTGAGAACCATGACGCCGGCCGAGTTGGACGGCTATCGCAAATCCGTCGGGGTCTTGTTCCAAAGCGGTGCGCTGTTCAACTCGATGACGGTTGCCGACAACGTTGCCCTGCCGCTTCGCGAACACACCGGATTGGCCGAGCACACCATCGACATCATGGTCAAGATCAAGCTGGAACTGGTGGGGCTGCGCCAGCACGCCGACAAAATGCCCGCGATGCTTTCCGGCGGGATGAAGAAGCGCGCGGGACTGGCGCGGGCCATCGCGCTCGATCCCAAGGTGCTGTTTTACGATGAGCCTTCCGCTGGCCTCGACCCCGTCACCAGCGCCGAGATCGATCAGCTCATCATGGACCTGAACAAGAAGCTCGGCGTCACCAGCGTCGTGGTGACGCATGAAATGGGTTCGGCGTTTCGCATCGCCGACCGCATGGTCCTGCTGGATCGCGGCAAATTCATCGCCGAGGGAACGCCCGAGCGGATGCGGACCCATCCCGATCCGCTGGTCCATCAATTCGTGTTCGGATTGGCCGAGGGCCCGCTGACGGATCGGCGGCGAGCCGGCGGTTACGAAGAGGATCTGCTCGGACCCCTGGAAGGTATTTAAGCCATGGCCAAACAACGCAACGCGCTTCGTGCCGGCATATTCATGATCCTCAGCCTGGGGCTGATCGTTTTCGTCATCGTCGCCATCAGCGGCGCGGCCAAGTTCACCCAGTCGTTCCACACCTACCCCGTCGCGTTCTCGCTGCAGGATGACCTGGGCGGCCTGCGGCCGGGGGACGACGTTCGCATCGGCGGAGTGAAGGTCGGCAGCATCCGCGACATCCGCATCGACCGCGATCGCTCCGCCGTCGTGGTTCTCATCGACGTTCCCGCGAAATTTGCCCTCGCCAAAGATGCCGGCGTTCGCGTCCAGCATGGCCTGACCGGTTCGTCGTCGATCAATATCGACAGCTTCGGCGCCGGATCGCCCCCGGCGGCCGGCGATTATCTGCTCGGCCAGCCCGATCAGGTCACGGGATTGGTGCACGAGCTGGCCGCAATGAAGCCGGACGTCCGCCAAATCCTGGGTAATTTGAAGATCGCATCCGGGAAGCTGAACGTCGATCTCGACAAGCTGGCCGCGACTTCCGACTCGCTGACCGCGACCGGATTTGAAATGACCTCGACCGTCCAGGGTCTGCGCGTCCAAGCGCCGGAAATCATCGACCGTTATCAGACCGCCGTTGACGCCGCCGTGCGCATGCTCGACGCGGTGCACCAGTTCGTCGGCCCGTCCAGCGGTGATTTCCATCAGACGCTGGCGAATTTGAATCACGCCAGCGGCGATCTGCGCGACCGTCTGCCGGAAGTCATGGATCGGCTTCAAACGGCGCTGGGCAAGGCCGGGGTCGCCCTCGATCGCGCCTCCGGCGCCATGCGGGACATCCAGGGGGCGGCGACCAGCCTTCATTCGGCGACCGGCGCGATGCAATCCATCCTGGTCGATAATCGCGGCCGGGTGGACGGCATCGTCGCGTCCCTGAAATCCGCCAGCGACAATCTCAAGGACGCCACTTTGGAGATTCGCCACAGCCCCTGGCGATTGCTCTATCAACCCAAACCGGACGAGGTGGCGAATCTGAACGTTTACGATTCGGTCCGGCAGTTCGCCGAAGGGGCCAACAGCCTCGACGACGCCGCCACGGCGCTGCGCGATGCCCTGAAGGACCCCAACGCCGATCCGGAACAGGTGAAGCGGCTGATGCTTCACCTGAATGACAGCTTTGCGCGGTTCCAGCAGGTGCAGGACAAGCTTTGGAAGGATATCAAGGAGTAGGAAAGCAAGGTTCGCCCAAGGCGAAGGAGTCGTGCTATAATCTCCCGCATGGCTACGCCATCCCAGTCCATTGAGTTGCCTTTGACTTTGCACGTTTCCGAGCAGACG
>JBEKXM010000111.1:0-10231 GCA_049512115.1 Tepidisphaeraceae bacterium
CGTGATTGAACGATCCGCCGGATCGGCCATGCCCCGATCATGCCAACAAAACCGCGCTAGCGCAAGCGCAAGATAATGCTATTATATAAGATGCAACTATCGTGCCGAACGGGATTGGGACACGACCATTAATATTAAGGATCGCGTCCCCTTTAGTTTAATGAACGCCCCCCAGCCGCGCCAAGCGCTCGTACAGCGCCGCGGCCGTTCGTGCACCGGCGTGCAGGCAGTCCAGGTCGAATTTCTCGTTCGGGGAATGCACCCGATCGTCCGGCAACCCGAATCCCACCAGCAGCGTGTCGATCCCTAAATTCGATTTGATCAGATCGACGACCGGAACGCTGCCGCCGCTGCGGATCAGCGCGGGGCGCACGCCGAAGCCTACCTCGACGGCTTCGGACGCCAGTTCCATAGCCGGGCTGTGCATCGGCACGAGAATGGCCGGCGTATCGCTGTGGGGAATCACCTCGACCGTGGCATACTTCGGACATCGTTGCCGCATCGCTTCCGTGAACGCCTCGCGCACGGCAATGGGGTCCTGGTTGGGAACCAGGCGCATGGAAACCTTGGCGGAGGCCTTGGATGGGATGATGGTTTTGGCGCCGGGGCCTTGATAGCCGGAAGTAAGCCCGTTGATGTCGCACGTCGGCCTTGCCCAGATCCGCTCCAGGACGCCGTAGCCGGTTTCGCCGTGCAGGCCGGGCAGTTTCAAATCGGCGGCAAACTGCTTCTCGTCGAGAGGCAGCTTGGCCCAGGCCATGCGCTCGTCAGCCGTCAGGGGAACCACCGTGTCGTAAAACCCCGGTACGTTCACGCGCCCGTCGCGGTCGTGCAGCGTCGCCAGCAGTTCACACAGCACGTTGGCCGCGTTGGGCACGGCCCCGCCGAACAGGCCGCTGTGCAGATCGTGCGACGGACCCGTGACGACAACCTCCATATACAGCAACCCGCGCAATCCGCAGGAGATGGCCGGGATTCCGCGGGCGAACTGAGGAGTATCGCTGATGACCGCGATGTCGGCCCGCAGGAAATCGCGCTGGGCGCGCACGAACTCGCCTAGATTTGCCGAGCCGATCTCCTCCTCGCCTTCGATCAACAACGTGAGGTTGACGGGTAATCCCGCGTGCGCCTGCCAGGCCAGGATCGCCTCGATGTGCGCCCAGACCTGGCCCTTGTCGTCCGCCGCGCCGCGGGCGTAGATCGCGTTGTCACGCAGCGTCGGTTCAAACGGCGGGCTGGTCCACAACTCCAGCGGCTCGGGCGGTTGAACGTCGTAATGGCCGTAAAGCAGCACCGTGGCCCGCCCGGCGACGTGCTTATTTTTCGCCACCACAATCGGCGCCCCGCTTCCAGCGCCGGTGGGAATGATCTTCACGTCCAGCCCGCCAAAGGCAAGATGGTCGGCAAGCCATTGGGCGCATCGCTGCATGTCAGGTTTGTGCTGGGGCTTGGTGCTGACGCTGGGAATAGCCAGGAATTCCACGAGCGCCGCGACCGCCTGCTGGCGCCGGGATTCGATGGTTTGAAGAACGGCCTGAAGCATTCAGCCAGATTACCCGCCCACGCCGGATCGCTCAAATTTATTTAACGGCTCGGATGCCGCAGGGGATACACCGTCCAGAAATACATCACCAAAAGCGCCCCCATCCAAACGGCGAAAATCACGCAAAGAACCTTGAACAACATCGGGCGCGGCGCCAAGCGCGGGGTCGGCTTGTCCGTCGGGGCTTTCCCATTGGCCGGGGGTTTCAACATTTCGCCGGAATGCGGTAGGCGGATTCAAATGCCTTCGTGAAGTCGTACACGTTGCGGAAATCGTCGATCGTGTCGTCGGGGGTCGTGGACATCGCCTCGTGCCGGGCCAGGCTGAATACGATTCGCCCGAAATCCAGCGTGCAGGTGATGTTCCATTTGCGAAGCACGGTCTGGGCCAGAAACCCCCACTGCTTGGTCGCCAGTTCCCGCAATCCATGGCACAACTGCTGCCCGGTCACGTGCCTGCCGCCGCCCGGCCTCAGCGCCGGACCGAATACCCGGCTCACCGTATATGCCAGACCCCGCTGCACGAATTCGTAGGCCGCGATCGGGTACACCCCCAGGTCGTCGGCCGCCCGTTCCAGGACCATCGGCTGTTCCATCTTGTCAGACGGAGGCATGGCTCAAAGTCTAACAACTTCGATGTCATTTGGGCAATAGGCAGTGGCAGGTTGACCGAAGCTTGCCCCCCATCCCATTCCATGATTTATTGTCAATAGCCGCTGCCAAAGGAGAGAAATACCCTGCTGATTTGTTATGATGGAGAAATGCAAGGTCGAACTCTTTTGTGCGCGGGGATTTCCGTATTGGGATTGGGCCTGGGCTTGGGAATGATGGGTTGCGACATCTCACCGCCGGAGGTGTTCGATCCGCAGTTGATCCAGCAGGATGAACGCACCCACGTCGGCGAAGCCAACCCCCAGGCCCTTCGTCCGCTGCCCGCGACACGGCAGGACGCCTTCACGGACATCGGGCCCGGCGGTGAATCGCGCGTGAACGGCCAGTCCGTGCGTCCCACCACCGGGCCGGACCTCGAGATCGAGCCCATCGTCCGCATGGGACTCCATGAGATCATCCACCGCGCCGTCGCCAACAACCATGAAGTCAAGGTCGCCGCCTACCAGCCCGCCATCGAAGGCGCCCGGGTAATCGAGGCCCTGGCCAATTTCGATCCCGTCTTCTTCACCAATCTCCAATACCAGCAAAAGCACGAGCTTAGCGGCGGCACAATCTTCAACAGCTTTACCGGCGGCGCGCCATTTACCAGTTTTATTCTCGATTCCGACCTCGGTACGCTGCAAACCGGCGTCCAGCAGAATCTCGCCAGCGGTGGCCAGCTTCAACTCCAATATCAAGCCACCTACAACTGGTTTCTTCCCCAGCAGACCCAGTTCAGTCCGTTTTACGAAAACGATCTGACGCTTTCCCTGACCCAACCGTTGCTGCGAAATTTCGGCTACGACGTCAACCACGCCCAGATCGTCATCAACCGCCTCAACCAGAAGGTCAGCCGCCTGGAGTTCCGCAAATCCGTCGAGCAAAACGTCGCGGACATCGAAAAGGCCTACTGGCAACTCGTCCAGGCCGTGCGCGACATCCGGATTCAGGAGCAACTCATCGTCCAGACCGAGCAGACCTACAACGTCCTGTTCAACCGCATGCAGCAGAAGATCGACGTCAGCCCCCTCCAGGTCGCCCAGGCTCAAACCCAACTCGAGCTGCGCCGCAGCCAGTTGATCCAGTTCAAGGCGCAGGCCCGCGATTTGTCCGACCAGATCAAGGGGCTGATGAGCGATCCGGAATATCCCGTCAGTTCTAACGTCGTCGTTTTGCCTGCCGATGACCCGATCGACGAGCCGATCGACTTTGACCTTCAGGACGAAATCAATACCGCCATGGAAAACCGCCTCGAGCTGGGCGAACAGCAGTTGAAGGTGGACGCGGCCGTTGTCACCGTCAGCGTGGCCAAGAACAACCTGCTCCCGCAATTTGATTTCGTCGGCTCGGTCGGCCCCCAGAGCATCAACAGCGATTTCGGACTCACCTTCACGGGCCTGGATTTCTCCCATGTCGATTTCACGGTCGGCTTCAAGCTTCAGATGCCCATTGGCAACCGGGCCGCCCGCGCCATTTACCAGCGATCCCTCTATCAGCACATGCAGGCCATCGAACAGTATCGAGCCAACATCGAGACCATCGCGGTGGACGTGAAGACGGCCGCTCGGGCCGTGCAGACGACGTGGGAAGTGAGCCGCTCCAGCCGCCGCTCCCGATTCGCCGCCGAGGACGCCCTGAACCGCATCAACACGCGCGAAAAGAGCGGCGAGCCGCTCACCCCGGAATTCGTTCAGCTCAAATTGCAGATCCAGGACGCCCTGGCTGAATCGCGCCAGAACGAAGCGGAGGCCATCTCCAATTACAACATCGCCCTGTCCACATTGGAGAAAGCCAAGGGCACGATCTTGCGCTACGACAACGTCGTTTTGCAGGAAGACCCGCTGAAGCTCCAGGGCAACGCGATGGTCCGTTAAAATGAAATTCCAGGTCATCGGCCAAAACCGCGACACCGGCGCTCGAATGACGTTGGAATTCGAGGCCGAAAGCAAAGCCGCCGCCGAACGCAAGGCCGCCGTCCAGGGCATGTCCGTTCATCGCGTGGTGGACATAACTGACGGCTACCCCCCACAATCCCACATCCCCAACCCCCGCGCCGGCAACATCCACCGCTCCGCCGGCGGAAAGTTGAAAACCATCCTGATTCTGTTGATTATTCTCGCCCTGGCCTGGCATTTCCGCACCTGGATCATGCACCGCATTGGAATGCAGCAGTGAATCCCCCCAAAGCCGAGGCAGCTTGCTGCCTCGGGCCATTCCCCCAAACCCAAGTCCAGTCGCCAAACCAATAATGGTCGACTTCCCCCGAGCGATTTGACTCTCTTCCCTCCCTACGCCGAGATCCCATCCTTACCCCGGAGTTCGCGACCTCGATCTTCTCACGATACGTCAATTTGGCCCTTTTTGATTCCCCGCGAGTGTGCCTGCCGCGCCTTCTAAACACTTGAATTTACGATTCTTACGATCAGATTTTTCCTTGAAATCTGATGTTTCTCTGAGATACTCTTCCTATTCCAATTGGTCAATCACTAACAAAGCGAAGAACATGAGTCGCAAAAGCATTCTGTCGCTTCCGCCCGCCAAGTTCAGGTTAAGTGACCTGTCTGTAATGGCATTGGTTCTGTCAGCGGGAGCGGCACTCATGCCGACCATCGCGCGCGGGGATATCTATGCCACGAGCTACCCGAGCGGCACGGTTGGCGAATACACCACCTCCGGAACCACAGTGAATCCCACCCTGATCTCGGGACTGAATTACCCCTACGGGATTGCGGCATCTGGATCAGACCTGTTTGTCGCAAACTACGGGCACGATGGCACAGGCTCCACGGTTGGCGAATACACGACCTCCGGCGCCACAGTAAACCCCTCCTTCATCTCCGGGTTGACTGCACCGTTCGCCATTACCGTGTCCGGGTCGGATCTATTTGTCGCGAACGAAACAATAAACAACTCTTGGATTAGTGAATACACCACATCGGGAGCTATTGTGAACCCGGTCCTCATATCGGGACTAAGTTACCCCTTCGCTATGGTCGTCTCTGGACCGGACATCTTTGTCGCCAACCAATACACCGGCGTCTTAGGCCCCGGCTCGATTAGCGAATATACTACAGATGGAGCAACTGTGAACGCTTCACTGGTTTCGGGATTGAGTGAGCCCAACGGTCTTGCCGTGTCTGGGTCGGACCTATATGTCGCGAACGGCGACTATTCCGACTCGAGCGGCGGCTCGATTGGCGAATACACCTTAGGATCCTCGCCTGGGACGATAAGTTCATCAATTCCGTTGCTGGTCTCAGGGTTGAATGAACCGATAGCACTCACTATGTCTGGATCGGATCTATTTGTTGCCAACTACCTCGGTAACACGATCGGCGAATACACCACTTCGGGAACCACGGTAAACGCCTCGTTAGTTTCGGGATTAAATGACCCGAATGGCATTGTTGTGGTGGACGTTCCGGAGTCGGCGATGGGGTCGCTACTGCTAGTCGGCTGCGCGGCCGTTTTGATCCGCCGACGCACTGGCAATGTACGCAAAGCCGTACACAATCCTGCGGAAGATATGGCTCGAATGGTATAAATAGCACACCGCAGCGCAGGGACATAACGCCTTGCAGTTGCCGGAACTATCGCGATTCTCAACAGTTAGAAAAAGTGAGCAAATTACGCGCATAGCCTGCTGGAAGTCGGAGGTTCGAATGCTCCCCGCGTTTTGTAATTTCTGAACTACCCGGCCGATTTGCAGTCACTCGACGCGGCTTCGGCGCGGCGGCCAAGTGCTAATAGTGCGGCTAACGTAGCCAACGCGCCGACAAGGCTGGACGGTTCGGGCAAGTCCTCCACCGCCACGATTCCGGTCGGGTTAATTAGCCCCGAAATCAGCGAACGGTTGATCGCCGTTCCCGTGGTGGCGTTGTATTCTCCAATTGTGTTGTTATACAAGTTTGCGACGAAAAGATCCGATCCAGAAACCGCGATAGCATTCGGATTCCTCAACCCTGAGACCAGAGAAGCATTTACTGTCGTCCCAGAAGTCGAGTATTCGCCAATCGTTCCGAGAAAATAGTTGGAGACAAACAGATCCGATCCGGATAACGCCAGGGCGAATGGGCTGGACAGACCGGTGACCAGCGCAGCATTCACCGTTGCGCCGGAAGTTGTGTATTCGCCAATCGTCCCGTTGGTATAGTTTGCGACAAACAAATTCGATCCAGATATTGCGATACCTACCGGGAAACTTAGCCCTGTGACGAGCGAACTGTTCACCGGCGCCCCAGTTATAGCATCATAATCCCCGATCGTTCCCCCCTGGAAAGTGATGTATAGATTCGATCCTGACGCCGCGATGCCGTCTGGTCCGGTTATCGAAGAGACCAGCGAAGCTTTGACCGTTGCCCCCGAGGTCGTGTATTCGCCAACGTATGCGCCGACACCACTAACCACGTTGACGTAATTCGTGACAAATAGATTCGATCCGGACGCCGCAATGCCGACTGGCAACGGCAATCCCGAGACCAACGAACCGTTTACCTCCACCCCAGAGCTCGTATATTCACCAATTGTTCCGCTTGCCGAGGTGTCGCCCTCGTCGGCGACAAAGAGAATGTCCGCACGAGCTGTGATGGCGAAGATTGCCGTTGCGACACAAAAAATTGAAACAATTCTCCGTGTTGCTTGGAAGGTCGGCATTAAACTATTCTCCCCATTTCAATTCCCAAGGGCTGGTACCGTCGCTCCATTGTACCGTTTCGCCGAAGCGTTCCAAGGGGGGCAGTATCCCATACCCAGTATTGCCCTTTGCGGCTATACCCCCTGAAATCATTACACTGTCCGCAACGCGCTTTTCCTAAACAATGTTCCAATCGCCGCGCACGGCGAATCAGAACATGCGCCCCCGCTCCCTTCACCCCACCATCGCCTCCGCCAACTCCGCTTTGCTCAGAACGTGTTCCGCCTTATGCACGGGCATCCAGCGCGAAGCGATCAACTGCAAAATCGCCACGCCCACCATTCCCATGAACACCCAATGCAATCCGCCGTCGATGATCCAGCCGGCGGAGTGCAGAATCGCCGGCGACAACCGGGCGCGCGCATGCGGATCGAGCAGTGAAGCCGGCGTTACGCCCGACGATTCCAGGCCGAAAAGTCTGGGGCGGGTAATGATGTTGAACAGCGCGCCCAGAATCCCGATCCCCATCGATCCGCCGGCGGTGCGGAAAAATTGTACGCTGCTGGTGACGATCCCCCGATGTTGCCAGCTCACGGCGTTCTGGGCCGACAGCAGAAAACTCATAGAAGCCGGCCCGAATCCGAACCCGGTCAGCGCCAACACCGCCGCCAGCACGTGTTTTGACACCCCGAATGCCGTACCGGCCAACAGCCCGCTGAATCCCATCACGATGATCGCCGAGCCGAGCATGGAGGTATTTCGGAATCCCCATCGGACGACCAGCGGGGCCGCGAAGATTCCGGAGGCGGCCCAGGTGAGCATGACGGGGCTGACGACCCATGCCGCCGACCCCGGCCCGCCCCCGCGCACGCCCTGCACGTACAAAGGCACGAACGTGTCCAGGCTCAGGAATCCGATCCCCAGCAGACAACTCCCCAGCAGCGACGGGCCGATGGACCGGTTCATCAGCAAATCCACCGGCATGATCGGGTTGGCCGATTGACGTTCATTGATGATGAAGAAGATCGTGGCGACGGCCGCCACCGCCCCAAGCGCCAGCGAGACGTTCATCGGCCACCCGCCCGGCCCCAGCCGCGACACCAGCATAAGCAGCGCCATGCAACCGACCCCCAGCGACGCGATCCCCGTCAGATCCAGATGCACCGGTCGCGGCTTTTCCTGATCGTGGTAATATCGCACCAGCACCATAATCCCCAGCAATCCGAACGGCAGATTCACAAAGAAGATCGCTTGCCAGCCCAGCGTGACCACGAGGAACCATCCCAGCGCCGGCCCGGCCAGTGATGCCGTCCCCCATACCGCGCTGAAAAGACCCTGAATCCGGGCGCGCTCTTCCAGCGTGAAAATGTCCCCCAGGATCGTCAAAACCACCGGCATGATCCCACCGGCGCCCAGCCCCATCAGACCGCGGTAGGCAATCAATTCCGGCATCGACTGCGAACTGGCCGCCAGCAGCGAACTGACCGAGAATAACGCGATGGCGAAAAGGATGATCCGTTTTCTTCCCAGCGAATCGGCCAATCGGCCGTACAGCGGCATGCTCACCATGCACGCCAGCAGATAAATCGACGCCACCCAAGAATAATGTTCCAGCCCATGCAACGACCCGATGATCGTGGGCATGGCGGTGCTGGTGACCGTCTGTTCCATGGACGCCAGCACCATGACCAGCATCAGGGCCGCCGTCACCCATCTTCGATCCAGTTTCGGGCGGGTCTTGCCCGCCGCCACGATCTGCACCGGCGAAGCCGGCACCATGTCCACCGGCACCGCCCCGTTGCCCCCATGGCCCGTCCCCGGCGCAATCCCGCCAATGCTCCGCATCGTCTCCACACCCTCCTGGCATCCACTCATTGGCGTACAACATCCTTCCAATTCAACTGCTACAACACACGGTAAAAGATCGGAGAGTATAGGCGAACGGCACGATCCAGGGCGAATAACCGACCGAAGTCAGGAAATCGTCCTTGCTCGATGGGAAAACTGCCTTGATTTGCGGCCGGTTTTGATAATGCCACAGTATAATGACGATGGCAATACCAGCGAAATATGGCACGAACAAGGAGTTTGTCATGGAACCGGCACTTCGCTCGACCCTCCGAGTCGCCGATGGCGGACGCATAGTCATCCCAGCCGCAGTGCGACAGCACCTTGGCATGGAGGTCGGCACGGAAGTCGTCCTGACCGTCGAGGACGGTCACGCAATCCTCATGAATGCCAAGTCCGCGCGCAGCAAGGCTCGCGAAAGGGTTCGCCGCTACGTCCCGCCAGACCTGAGCCTCAGCAAGGAGTTGATGGCCGAGCGGAAGGCGGATGCCCGGCGTGAGTAACGTCAACGTCATCGACGCCTCGGCAATCCTTGCCTACCTCCAGCAGGAACAGGGCCAGGATGTTGTGGAATCCGCCCTCGACGCAGGCCCCTCGTGGATGACGGCTGTCAACTACTGCGAGGTCCTCGGTAAACTTTGTGAAAATGGGATGCCCGCCGAAGAAGCACAGGCCGCCATCGATGATCTGGGACTGACCTTGACGGATTTCGACGTGGATTTGGCCCGGCTCGCCGCAGCCACGCGGGTGCGAACCAAGCCAATCGGAGCGTCACTCGGCGACCGAGCCTGCCTGGCGCTTGCCGAGCGCTTCGCCCGGACCCACGCCACCCCCATCGTTTACACGGCCGAACAGTCCTGGACCAAGCTCAAATGGCCCTTTAAGGTCGTCCTCATTCGGGCGGCCAAGAGAACCACCTGACTTGCCGCTCTTTTGAACACCCTCTTCCCCCGACTCCTGACCGCTGAATTTTGCGAGAAAATCCCCCCTCGGCGGCGTATTGAACTGTGGATACGCCAAGTTTCCCTATTGGAGGTAATCATGAATCGAGCGATGGCAATTGTGGCCGGCTTTGTTTGCATGGCTGTTTGTAGCATGACGCTGGGGCAGCCTTCGCCTGGTCAGCCACCGCTGGCGCCAGCCAATACACCGACGGAGATGCCGGAGGCCGCACAGAAGCTTGAGGACACCGTCGTTCCGGATATTTCGGTCGCCGGGTCGACGGATCTGGACACCATGATTCGGCAACTGCGGGACAAGGTGCCCGGGTTCAACGTGGTGATCGTGCGGGGTGAGGGCGTATCGAACGATTATCCGACGTTGCCGTCGATGCAGACGAAGAACGTCACCGTGGGACAGTTCTTGCAATTCTTGCAGACTTCCTTTTCGGGAGTGACTACGCAGCGGATCGATGGGCCAACCGGGCCGTTGTATGTGATCAAGATCAATACAGTGCCGGCCGTGACGAGCGTGCCGGCGAATCCGCCCGGAATGCCTCTGCCCTTCGGCAGGCCGCCGGAAATGCCCGCCGCTCCGGCTGATGATCAGCCGCACGTA
>JBEKXM010000112.1:0-12427 GCA_049512115.1 Tepidisphaeraceae bacterium
CGCTGACAAACGTTCCGCCGCTGTACGAATTGGCGGTCCTGAGCGTCAGCGTTCCGCTGCCGAATTTGGCGAGCGATCCGCCGCCGGCGATGCTGCCCGTGCCGCTGATGGTGTAGTTGCCGGTGCTGTTGTCGACCACCACCCTGCCCGGGCTGACCGTGGTATTCAGCGTGACGGCGTAATTCCCGCCGTTGGAATCGTCGAAAAGAACCGTACTTTGATCCGTGTAAACCGCGGAGCCGGCGCCGTTGTTCCAGTTGGAACTGGCCCCGGAATCCCAAAGGCCATTGTTGCTCACGTTCCTCCAGGTGAGACTCGGCCCAGTCGCCTGGATGGCCCCCACACTCGCCAGCACGTCCGGGCGAACGTTGCTGTAATAATCGGTCATCACGTACTCATCCGTCGTGGGGTCAAAGACGTAGGCGGCAATGGAGTCGGGCTGGAGCGTAAAGTTGCCGTCGGCCGCATCAACGAAATCCGGATCGCCATACAGCTCGTTTGCGCTGATCGTCGTCGGCCAATTGGCGATGGGGGCATTAGGGCTGGCATCCGCATAGAAAATGACCGGGGGATCGCTGGTGCCAGCGAAAAGATTGTCGAACGCATTGATCGAGGGAGTTCCAACGTCAGATTGGAAGAACGCTACGTTTGGCGAGTCGATGATATTCCCGTAGATCTGTGTGTTGGTCGTGTTATTTCCCAGGCCGATGGCAGCGCCGTTTGGGCCGGTTGATGGTGAAAGCACGATCGTATTAAAGCGGATAATCGTGCCTTGCCCGCTGTCGACGATCGCACCGGCGTGAGCTGTTTCCGAATTTGGCGCGTCGCCGCTAAGGATCGAGTTTTCGATTATGTTACCCGTTCCCCCGCTGGCAACGTCTATTTCCGCGTAGGTGCCGGTGAGAAGCATCCCATTCACGGTGGTATTGTTTCCATCCAGTTGGACGGCCCCACCCGTCACATGCCCACCGATGATATTCACCTGTTCGCTGCCCGAGGTGAAGATGGAAATTGCCGGATCGGAATCGGTAACGAGATTCTGAACCAGTACGTTGGCAATCGGCATAGGATTGGTCGAACTGGGTACGTTATGCGTGATGAACGCTTGGTACGGCCCGTTGGCATTGGTAAACGTGTCGTTGATCCACTGTGAAGTGGTGTTGGACACGGTACCGTCGGCATAGCTTACGAACGCCGTCGCGCCGCCGTATCCTTGGTCGGGCAGCAGGTAACTGGCGGTCAGGTTTTCGCCCAGAAAGCCGGTGCTGTTGATAACCCCAACGCCGTGCTTGCCCGCGGCGATTACCGTCGAGTTCAGCAACTGCACATTCGTGGTGTCGGTAAACCCAAACCCGTAACCGCCGTTGTAAGCCGCTGACTCCTCGACCGTCAGGTTCTTGAACACCAGATTGTTTTGGCCAACGTCGGAAACGGGGCTCTGAACGATGGCCGTCGTATAGACGTTGTTGGACGTCATGGGTCCACCCGTGTTGACATATAGGCCGGGCGTCGCGCCGTCGGGGTCATAGTAGTTGCTGTTTGGAGTGCTCTCGACGTAGCTGATGTTCCCCGCGTCGGTCGTCTGGTTGCTGACAAGGCTCGCATTGTGCGTGAACTGATGGTTGACCAGGAATGCGTTCACCGGAGTGGTCGAGGGATAGAAATAGGTATTCGGCTCGCCCGCAACCGGCTCAAACGATGAAGCCGGCACAATCACGCTTCCCCAAAACGTCGGATTTACGCCGGCGCCGTAGGAGCCGTAGGTGATCGGATTGGAAGGCGTTCCGCTGGAACTGGCGGAGAGCTGTTGTCCGTACCAATTGCCTCCCGCCTGGAAAAGAATCTGCGATCCGGGCGCAAAGTTGGTGGAGTCCACTTTCGACAGCGTTCGCCACGGCGAGTTGGGTGAAGTGCCGCTGTTGCTGTCGCTGCCGGTTGGGCTTACGTAATAGACTTGGCACCATGCCTGTCCAAGCGGCGACAAAGCGAACGAGGTGGCGCAATACAAAACTCGCCAAGATTTCATCGCACGCCCTCTCCGAATCTTCGCGTTTACCCCGACTCATTGTAAATGGTTGTCAGGCAAGCTACCAACAAAAAAACCGTACGGACGTTCAAGTTACCTGCGAGAATTTCGTGGCACATGATCCTACAACGCCGCCGGCTCTGAAATCGCGAGAGGTCCGTTAGGATGGGGGGTTTGCATGGGGGATAACGATGACCAGTCAACAGATCCGCGCCCTGGGGCGCGGAAGCTGCCTCTAACAACCGACTTCAGGAACTCGCCGAGAACCGCAGTCACCAATGCGCGGATTCCGCCCCGAACGCCCACGGCGCTGAAGGCGAAGCCTCCGCGGCTGCCGTGGGTCTCTCTTCGCAAAAGCGTACACCGACCTGCAACCCGCCCTAAACCTTGCAGAAAGTCTTCCACATCTCCTGATACGCCGCTTCCATGTTCCGCGCAAAGCGCGGGGCGTCCATCAGGGGTGAACGCTTCATTCTCGCCCGCAAATCCTTGCGTAGATCCGTCAATCGCGCCAAATCCGCCGCCAATTCCAACGCGATCTTTACGAACTGCTCCTCGCTCTCGGCCGCCAGTTCTTTCAGATCGAGATTGCACAACTGGCTCCAGCCGGCGCGGCCGACGACGGTTTGACCGATCCGCGTCACGACCGGGACGCCCATCCAAAACGAATCCAAGCTCGTCGTATGTCCGTTATAAGGAATCGTGTCCAGGCCGATGTCGATGCGATGATAAACCTCCAGATATTGTCGCCGGGGTTGAAATTCGACGAATTCAATGCGGTCGGGATCGATGCCGCGGTCGCGGAAATATTCCTGCACGTGCGTTCGATGGCCGCCGTGCGCGGCCAGCAAAATCAACCGTGAATTCGCCGCGGCCGACAGAATCGGCGCCCAAAGTTGCAGCGTCGGCTGGGTGACCTTGCAGAAATTGTTCAGGCAGCCGAAGGTGACGTATCCGTTGGTCGAAGCGGGCAATGGGCCGGGATGCAAATCTTCGCAGAGCGGATCGTAACACCAAAACGTCTCCGGAAGGCGGATCGTTTTTTCGCTGTAGAAATGATCCACGCCGGGCGGATCGAGGAATGGATCGGTCAGGCGGTAATCCATCGCGGCCAGGCCGGTCGTTCCCGGATAGGCCAGCCACGCCGCCTGCACCGGCGCGGGCTTGCGGGCGAAAACCAGCGGGCGGCCGTGGGACATGTGCATCGTCAAATCGACCAGAATGTCGATGCGGTCCGCGCGAATCTTCCGGGCGGTCGCCTGGTCGGACATCCCGAAGATCGATCGCCATTCGTCAACGCAGCCGCGAATGCGATCCGTCGTCGCATCCGGCCGGCTCACCTGCGCGTAGCAGAAAATCTCGAACTTCGCCCGGTCGTGGTTGGAAAAAAGCGGAATCGTGAACTGGGATTGGCAATGCTCGCGAAAATCCGCGCCGACGTAGCCGATGCGCAATCGGCGATCGCTCGACCGCTCGTTATCATGCGCGCGAATCTCTGATTTCACCGGCTGCGCGTGCAGAACGTTCCACCTCAGCGCTTCGCGCAATATCGCCGCCGGATCGCAATCGGGGTGATACATCATCGTGAAACAAAGATTGCTGTGCGAGATGGAATCGCGCGGCTGAAGCTCCATGGCCCGGCGATAACAGGCCATGGCCTCATCGAGCCGGCCCGCATCCTTCAGCGCGTTCCCCAGATTGCAATGGGCGGGGTGATAATCCGCCCGCAACCGCAACGCCTGCTGGAACGCGGTAATGGCATCATCGGTTTTGCTCATCGTCCGCAGCGCGTTGCCGAGGTTGTTGTATCCGACGTAAAAATCGGGCTGAATTTTCAACGCCGCCAGATACGCCTCGGCCGCGCCCTTGTAGTCCCTCATCGCTTGCAGGGCATTGCCGAGATTGTTGTGCGCATCGACGTATTTCCCGTCCAGCGCCACGGCCTTTCGGAAGAATTCGATGGCCTCGGCATAATCCCCGCGCCAGATCAGCACGTTGCCCAAGTTATACGCCGCCTGGGCAAAATCCGGCTTCAACTCCATCGCCCGGCGAAGCACGATCACCGCTTCGTCGAACCGCTTTCGCCGGCACAGGGCATTGCCCAGGTTATTGCAAACCAGGGCCGAATCCGGGGACAACTTCAGCCCCCGGCGAAACATCTCAATGGCCTCATCGGTCCGACCCAGGGCATTGAGTGCGCTGCCGAGATTTCCCACCGCCTCCGCGGAATCAGGCCGAATTCCCAGTGCCCGGCGATACGCCGCCGCCGCCTCCGCGACTTTCCCCAGGCCAAACAGCGCGTTGCCCAAATTATTGTGCGCCTCGAAAAAATCCGGCTTGAGCGCCACGAGTTGGCGATAAATCTCAACAGCCCGTTCCCGCTTGCCCGCCGATTGCAGAGCCAGGCCAAGCCCGAACCATGCCTCGGCAAGATCGCCGCGGATTTGAATGGCCCGCTCGAAGGCCCCGATCGCCTCGTCGCTGCGTCCCGCCGCAGCCAGGGCCTGACCGAGACTCGCGTGAAAATTCGCCGCCCCCGGCCGCCCCGCGATGGCTCGCTCAATCAACTCAATCGCCCCAGGATTATCCCCCCGCTGCATCGCCAGCACGCCCAGCCGATGCAGCGCATCGGCATTCTCCGGCTCCGCTCGCAAGATTTCCCGATACAACCCCTCCGCCTCCCCCAGCCGCCCGGCCTTGTGGTGCTCCGTCGCCAGTTCCAGATTCCGTTCTGTCACGATGACGGCAAGTAAAATACAACGGTCGAGAAGTTGCAAGGCATCAAACGAATCACCTGTTATTTACGGGATAGTTTGCGCTCCACTTTTGTTCATCGCCGCCGCCGCGATTTCGCTACGCGCCAGACGATGATCGAAACTGTGGCCAACAATAAAACAAGAATGGGAAATTGAAGAACGTTGATAATGTCTTCGGACGTGGAAGGTAAAAAGAAGACCGCGAAAGAATTCCCCCAAATGACCAACAGCGCGACGACCGCTACCATAACCAACCCGAGAACGCCAAATGTATTTCGCGAGGTTATTCCGGCAACCCTCGCGGAATGGAATCCATACACCAGACCCAGGAGGGTAGGCAGGAAAAGCATTAGCCCAATCAGGATTTCCCCGATCGGCGATACCGGCCCTGTCATTCCGCGGGGTGTTTCGTTTGCCCAGTCAAAATCAAAAACAACGATTGCCCAAGGAATCTGAAGGCACATGGCAGCGAACGATACCATGCCGGAAATGGGAATTCCTCGCGGAGCCTTCGCCGTGCCCGGACGCGCGTAATTCAAAATCCCCGGTTCCTCGCCAGTTACTCCCCGCGAATGGTCATCGCCCTGTTGTGTCATTCGGTGCCATTATGTTTGAACTGGTTCGGGTGCCTTGCGGCGCACAAAGACCGCAGGATTGCCATCCTGCGGCTTCGGCCTATGCCCCGCCCTGCTCCTTCAATCTCGCCACCACGTTCAGGTCCTCCAGGGTCGTGACATCCCCCTTCACGTCGCCACCGGCGGCGATTTCCTTCAGCAATCGCCGCATGATCTTGCCGCTGCGCGTTTTGGGAAGCGAATCGGTGAATCGAATCTGATCCGGCCGGGCGAGGCTGCCGATTTGTTGCGTCACCACGGCCATCAGTTCGTTCTTCAACGCTTCGCTGGGCTTGAATCCGGCGCGAAGGGTCACGAACGCGGCAATGCCCTGGCCCTTCATCTCGTGCGGCATTCCAACGACCGCCGCCTCGGCAACCGAAGCGTGCGAAACCAGCGCGCTTTCGATCTCGGCGGTTCCCAGGCGATGCCCGGAAACATTGATGACATCATCCACCCGGCCCATGACCCAGAAATATCCATCGGCATCCCGCCGCGCCCCGTCGCCGGTGAAATAGCAGTCCTTCACGTCACTCCAATATTGGCGGACATAGCGGTCGGGTTCGTTCAAAATTCCGCGGAGCATCGACGGCCACGGCCGGCGGATCGCCAGCAAGCCGCCTTCGTTGGCGGGCATCTCGTGCCCGTCGCGGTCAACCACGGCCGCATCGACGCCGAAGAACGGCAGCGTGACCGTCCCCGGCTTGGTCGGCGTGACGCCGGGCAGCGGCGTGATCATAATCGCGCCGGTTTCCGTCTGCCACCAGGTATCGACGATCGGGCATTTGCCGTGTCCGACCACCTCGTGATACCACATCCATGCCTCGGGATTGATCGGTTCTCCCACGGTCCCGAGGATGTGCAGGGAAGACAGATCGTGCGGATCGACGAATTGCCGGCCCGCACGCATGAACGCGCGGATGGCGGTCGGCGCGGTGTAGAAAACCGTGACCCGATGCCGGGCGATGATCGACCAGAACCGGCTGAAATCCGGGAAGTTCGGCGCGCCTTCGTACATCAGCGTGGTCGCCCCGTTGGCCAGCGGGCCATACACGACGTAGCTGTGGCCCGTGATCCAGCCCACATCCGCGGTACACCAAAAAACGTCGTCATCGTGCAGATCGAAGACGTATTTGCTGGTGATATACGTTCCGACCATGTATCCGCCGGTGGTGTGAACGATTCCCTTGGGCTTGCCGGTCGATCCGCTGGTGTAGAGCACGAAGAGCGGGTCCTCGGCGTCCATCGGCTCGGCGTCGCATTCGTCGCTTTGCCCGTCGATTACGTCGGCCCACCACACGTCGCGACCCTCGACCCAGTCGATCTTCTCATTGGTATGTTCGAATACGATCACACGTTTCAGCAGCGACGTCTTCTTGGCCGCCTCGTCCACGTTATGCTTCAGGGCGACGATCTGACCCCGCCGTCGCCCGCCGTCGGCGGTGATGACGATGTCGCATTTGGCATCGTCAACGCGATCGGCGATGGCCTGGCTGGAAAACCCGCCGAAGATGACGCTGTGCACGGCCCCAAGCCGCGCGCACGCCAGCATCGCCACCGCCGCCTCCGGGATCATCGGCATGTAAATCGTGACCCGCGTTCCCCGCTTCACTCCCAGTTTTTTCAGCCCGTTGGCGAATCGGCAAACGTCGCGGCGCAACTGCTCGAAGCTGATTCGCCGGACTTCACCGCCGCTGCCCGCCTGGGTCTGAGGCTCGCCCTCCCACAGGATCGCCGTTTTGGCGCCGCGGCCTCTTTCGATCTGCAAATCCAGGCAGTTATATGAAAGGTTGGTTGTTCCGCCGACGAACCATTTCGCGTGGGGCAGTTTCCACTGGAGCACGCGATCCCATTTCTTGAACCAATGCAGTTCGCCGGCTATTTTCGCCCAGAATTCCTCCGGACGATCCATCGATTCCCGATACATCCGGTCATATTCCTGGCGGGAATTGATCCACGCCCCGGCCGAAACGCCGGCGGGCGGCGGAAAGACGCGGTCTTCCCGCATTGCCGATTCGATGGACTGATCGGACACGCAATCACCTCCGAGTTGGAATTAATTCGTATGCTCCGAATCGCTCTCCACGCGAACGACTTCTCAAAAATAGTTGACGATGATCATAGTGACCAGACACCGCAGCCTATTCCGGATGCCGCTTTCGGTTTCGCCCTCGCATTGCAGCCTTGCGGATTTCAGCCAGAGTTGTACGGTCAACCCACCCATGGCGTTCCGTGGCCCAATCCCCGCTGCCACGCTCAAATTGCTGAAGAAAGCGAATCATGCCGGCGACGCCAAGCTCGCGTTTCAGCGCCGCCAGCCCGGCCGCGCGGATCTGTTCAGGTGTTTTGCGCATCTTCGTGTTTCCGTATCCAAGACAAAGGATTATCAACCTCAACCGCCAGGCGACCACGCATCCGACGAGCAAGTCGAACCAATCGGTCGTCACACGTCAACAGCACGTTCGCCCGCTGTGCTTCCGCGGCGGCGACATGGGCCGCGTCAGCGGGTTTGAATCCCATCTCTATCAACGATTCCGCGCGGGTGAGGATCGGCGCTGATAGCGCAATGATACGATCCGAATCCGGCAACAACGCGCTAACACGTCGTCGCCGTTCCAAATCAGGCATGGCCGCGATTTCAACCAGTACGACTTCCGACGAGACATGTTGCCAGACTCCCGTCTCAAACCAGTGGAATACGATCGCTATCGCCTCAGTCTCAAGACGAATTCTCGATTGCCACTGATCGTCAAACGGCCGATCAAGACACGACACATCGAGGTAAATTCTCATCCCGTCCCCGCCTCCACCAGCCGAATCTCCTCCTTGGTCAATCTGGGGGCCAATCACGCCTTCTTCGACGCGAAATCCTTCATGAACTGGGCCAACGCCTGGCATCCCTCGACGGGCATGGCATTGTAAATGCTGGCGCGGATGCCGCCGACCGTGCGGTAGCCTTTCAGGCCCATCATGCCGCTCTTGGATGCCGTCTTCACGAATTCATCCGTGAGTTCCTCGCTGGGCAGGCGATAGGTCACGTTCATGTGCGAGCGCTGCTCCTTGTTGGAGACGGTGCCCTTGTAGAACCCGTTGCTGCCGTCGATGGCGCCGTAGACCATCGCGGCCTTGGCGGCGTTGCGTTTTTCCATGGCCGCCAGGCCGCCCTGGGCTTCCAGCCAGCGGAACACTTCCAGCAGGACGTAAACGCCGAAAGTCGCCGGCGTGTTGATCATCGACTTGTTCTCCGCCTGGTCCTTGAAGCTCCAGAGCTTGCTCGGGGTCTTCTTCTGCTTGGGGTACAGGTCCTTGCGCACGATCACCAACACGACCCCCGCCGGACCGAGGTTCTTCTGCGTTCCGCCGTAGACCAGGGCGCAATCCTTCGCCGGATGCGGCCGGGACATGAATTCGCTGCTGGCATCCACGATCAAATTGGGATGCTTTGGCCAGTTGACCAGCCGATGCCCGTGCACCGTTTCGTTGGAACAGACGTGGAAGTAATCCGCCTTCTCCGACAGCTTCCAATCCCCCGACGCGGGCGAGTGATCGAAATTGCTCGCCTCGCTGCTGGCGATGACGTTGATGGCGCCGACTTCCTTGCCAAACGACGCCGCCTTCTTGCTCCATTCCCCGCCGACCAGGTAATCCGCGCTGGTATGCAGGAAATTCATGGGGATCAGCGTGAATAGCTGGGTCGCCCCGCCCTGGAGGAACAGCACGTCGTGACTGTCGCCAAGGCCAAGGAGCTGCTTGCAGCGGGCAATGGCCTCGTCGTTGACGGCCTCGAATTCCTTGCCGCGATGACTCACCTCGGCAATCCCGAATCCCTTGCCCTGGTAATCGACCAGCGCGATCGCGGATTTCTCAAGGGCCTCGGTCGGCAACATGGCTGGTCCGGCGCTGAAATTGAAGATGCGGTGAGACATGGTTCGTTTCCTCTATATAAAAGCGACGGTCAGGCTTCATCCCATTGGCGATGAAGGAAAGCGATGACGCGCTTCCCGACCGTCTGAAAATCATTGAAGTTGAGGGCCTCGACGGAGATGGCCCCCTGGTAATTTGCTCGTTTCAGGACGCGGAAGAACGGGCGGTAATCCGCCGTCGGGCTCTGGCCCGGCGCCACGCGGCCGTCCTTGTCCGCCACATGCACGTGGCGCATCCACGGCATCGCCTTTTCCAACTCCTCCAGCTTCTCGTTTTCCACCCAAAAGTGGTAGGAGTCCACCAGGCACTGAAAATTCTTGTGATTCACCGATTTCACAAACGTCAGCGCCTCGCCGACGGTGTTGATGATGTTGCATTCCCCGCGATTCAACGGCTCGACAACCAGCGTCACCCCGGCTCGGCCGCATAATTCCGCCGCCATCTTGCAAAAAGCGACGATCTGCACCTGGGCCCGTTCGCGGTCAAATCCATCCGGCACGTTCCGCGCCCCGCCGCTGCCGAACACCAGCACCTTCATCCCCACCCGCTGCGCCCGCGCAACCACGTTCTGCAAGTACTTGCGCAAACCCTCGAAATCGACGGACGGCCCGACGACCTTCAATTCCCCGGGCACCAGCGAATTGGCCGCGTAGATCGGCAGAGCCGAATCGTCGCTCCAAGTCCCCTGCCACTCGGCATCGTTCAGCAATCCGCGGAGGAACGTCTGAACGTTCTCCTCCACAAAATCGGCACCCGCCGACCGCAATTCCTCCGCACGCTGAGCCTTTGCACAGATTCCGAAACGCATGAATGTGATTTTAGTGCCGAGGGGAGAATTTACAACACGGGGCGAGAATTCGAAATTCGGCGGGCCTGACCGCAATCCCATCGGCGGTGACCAGCAAAATCTTGTTCGTTATCTGATGCGGCATCTGGTCGAAATCCCTGGCGATCTGAGGCTGCAAGCGGCCCACGGTCGCCTTATCGTTGCGGAAGCACAACAAAATGTCGCGATTCGGAATCCCCGCGGCAAACGGGCTCCCCAAATGCTCGCGCAATTTATCGTGCAGATCGCGCAGCAACAGCCGGCTGGCGTCGTATCCGTCCATGGTCTGGAACAGGATCAGCTCCATCCGGCCCTGTTCATCCTGAGCGGCGTGGCCCTCGATCGACCGGCTCCTGGTGGCCAGGTTTACCAGCGCGGCCTCGTGCAGATCGTCGATCGACGTCTTCCATTTCTGCAACCGTTTTTGCGTCACGTGGGAAATCGTCCGATCGTTGTCGATCCCGTAGGCGACGGCCAGCCCATCAACCAGCGGCTGCATCACGGACAGATGATCGGGATCGGCGTTTTCCGGCACGACCATGGGCATGATCCGCGCCCGAAGCTCCTCGAACGTTCCGTCCACGTCCGGCGTCCCCTCCGCCGCCCGCAGCAGCTCGACGATCCACCGTTCCACGTGCCGCCGCGTGCCATCCGGACGCAGCACCGACATCCGGTAGAGATTTTCCAGCGAGGCGACGTGCCCGTTGATCCGCATCGAAAACGGCTGATCCGCGCGCGCAATCTTCACCAGTGGAAATTTGTCCCCAACCACCTTGAGGACTTCGTTGAGAAACTGCTCGCGCGTGGGAGTGTCCATGGGGAATTATAGACCGGATAGGATACTAAATCCGATTTTCCAAGTTGCGTGTTGCGAGTTGCGAGTTGCGAGTGAAAGCAAAAAAGCCATCGACTCGCAACTCGCAACCCGCAACTCGCAACTTCCCTTCATCCTTCCCCGCCGCCCAGCTCGCGGCGCTGGAAGCTCCACATCCCGGCGCTGAGCACAAACGTGCAATACGAAATCGCATACAGCGCCGCCATCCCCACGTATCCCCACAGCAATGGCAGCGGCACGGCTTCGGGGTCGGCGGCAAAGCTCCCCACCTTGACCGTCGAGAGCACCGTCATGTCTTTCAAATCAAAAGTTCCCAGGTACGGCAGCAGCAGCCCGACGGCGCGGCCGACGATTTGAAGCGCCTCCGATTTGCCGGCCAGCGGGCCACCGGCGATGGGAATCAAAAACCGCGTCAGATTCCCCGCCAGATACAGGATGATGACCGTGGGCAGATTCACCACCAGGGAAAACCGCGTTGAAAGCGCCACCCCCACCGCCGCCAGCACGCTGATCTGAAGCCAGGTCAGCACCAACTGCGGCAAAAGCCCGGAAATGTGCATGAGCCGATAATCCCAGATTTGATTCCGCACCAAATCGTTCAGCGACGAGGCATTGAGGAGATAGTCGGTGGGAACCCGAAGCCAGGTCCCCAGGATAACCACCACCCCCAGGATCGCCACGCCCAGGGCGGCCGCCAGAACGATCCCCAGGTATTTCCCAATCATGACTTCCCATCTGCGCACGGGCTTGCTCATCAGCGTGAGCATGGTCCGGTCTTCGATTTCTTCGTAGATGGATTTGCTGGTGGCAAACAGCGTGGCCAGGAGAACCAGCAGCAGGATCACGTCCAGCGCCACCGATTTGAACATCTTGGTGTCTTCGCCCAGGGTGAAGAACGGGAGCAGGCCGAAAATGAACAAAATCGCCGCCCCGAGGGCCAACAGCAGCGAATAAATCGGCTGTAAAACCGCTTCCAGAAACGTGTATCGGATTATGACCAGCGTGCGGTACATCGAGAATTCAGGAAGCTTATCGCCTGGGCCGGGTTAAATCCAGAAGGGGAGAAGAAGTGCAAGTGGCAAGTCGCAAGTGCAAGTGAAAACCCGTTAACTTGCAACTTGACACTTGCAACTTGTAACTTCCCCTTAATGTCTGATCGCGAATTGATCGAACTCCCCCGTGGCATCGGCAACGGTCTGGTCCAGCCCCTTGATATAGTCGTTCAATTTCCTGCTCACGTCTTGCAAAAGCCCGTCCATTTCCTCGTTCGGTCCTTCCATGACCAGTTCCACACGCCCATCCGGCAAGTTCCTCACGTACCCCAGCACGTCATACTGCATCGCCAAGTTCTGGACGGTATATCGGAACCCCACTCCTTGCACACGCCCGCTGAATCGACATTCACGGCGATGTTTGGAGTGAACGAACGGTTGCATAGCGCAAATA
>JBEKXM010000113.1:0-10180 GCA_049512115.1 Tepidisphaeraceae bacterium
ACGCGTGTGGGGATGGTCCCCGACGAGCTTAGGTTATTACAGACTGAGACAGTTCACCCCACGCGTGTGGGGATGGTCCGCCGACAAGTCGCTCCTCCGCAAGCTCACCAAGGTTCTCCCCACGCGTGTGGGGATGGTCCGGCCGTGAGCGACGCCAACGCGCCGCTGATCGAGTTCTCCCCACGCGTGTGGGGATGGTCCGCTGCTGGAGGAGCGGCTCAGCGCCAACAACGCGTTCTCCCCACGCGTGTGGGGATGGTCCGATTCCGGCGCTGTTGGCGATCCTTCACGATTACGTTCTCCCCACGCGTGTGGGGATGGTCCGCGAAGGACGTTTTGCAAACCGCCCGTGAGGTAGTTCTCCCCACGCGTGTGGGGATGGTCCGAAATTGTGCCTCAATCGGACTCTCGATAAGCCGTTCTCCCCACGCGTGTGGGGATGGTCCGATTTTGCGCCGGATCATCCTGGCCGCGAGCAAGTTCTCCCCACGCGTGTGGGGATGGTCCGCGGGTCGCCTCAACGAAAGCCTGCACGTCGCTGTTCTCCCCACGCGTGTGGGGATGGTCCGTGGATTGGCAATTCGCCAGCCATCGCGGCCAAGTTCTCCCCACGCGTGTGGGGATGGTCCTAATTTAGGATTACGTACCCCCCATCGACGCGGGTTCTCCCCACGCGTGTGGGGATGGTCCGGCTATCTCGCCTACGTTCCGGTGCAGCGGGTGGTTCTCCCCACGCGTGTGGGGATGGTCCGACCGCGAGCAACTTGCCGCCGACATGGAGGGGGTTCTCCCCACGCGTGTGGGGATGGTCCGCACGATGAAAGACAACACGGAAAACCCGGCGCGTTCTCCCCACGCGTGTGGGGATGGTCCGAATATCCAAAATGCCCTTGGCATCCGCGCTGCGTTCTCCCCACGCGTGTGGGGATGGTCCGGAATGGCTGCAATTGCATCCATGCCATCTGGCGTTCTCCCCACGCGTGTGGGGATGGTCCGTGAACGGCGGCGTGCGCACGCTGAACGAGGCAGTTCTCCCCACGCGTGTGGGGATGGTCCGTGATCGAAAAATATGCCGGGACGGACGTGACCGTTCTCCCCACGCGTGTGGGGATGGTCCGCGATACGCTGAAACAAACCCGGCCCGAGCCGAGTTCTCCCCACGCGTGTGGGGATGGTCCGTTGTCCCCCTCGGCACATCCGTCGAGCTGTTCGGCAAGGAACTCAAGACGGGCAAGGTTCACGAACCTGTCCTTTCGCCTGAGCGGTTGTCCGCAAGGCGGCGCGTCGGCCACGTTCCGAGGCATGGAAGGAGAAGATGGCGGCGTTTTGGCGGAAGAAGGGACATCCCCCTGGCCATCCCGAAATTCGGTTCTGGACGCCGAAAGAGGAGGCTCTGCTGGGAACGGCTACGGATGTCGAGATCGGCCGGCGGATTGGGCGCAGCTCAGGGTCGGTTCACTGGCGACGCACAAAGCTCGGCATCCCAAAGTTCATTCGACGTTCAGGCCGTCCAGAGTCGCAGTGACGCGCGGTGCCGCAACAGGATGAGGGTCTTGTCCCTTTGCCCACTCCGCGAAATGAACGCGCAGACCGCCCACCGTCCATTCCGCCTTCTCCGCCCATTGCATGATCGGATGCGGATGATTAACGCCGATTGCCCGTAACCGCTTGGCGAGCCGATGGAGATATTGCTCCTGCCGCGCCAAGGCCGCATCGACAATCGCAGCCTGTTCGGGCGTGATGTTCGGTCGAAACATTGCGGGGAGTGTAGCGAGAACGGTGCTTCGCGGAGGGCGAGCAAATGGGATTCGTTAGGTGAAAATCAATCAGACACGGCGGCGTGATCGCGCCAATGGCGGCGGGGCTCACCGATTATGTTTGGGAGATTGAGGAATTGCTGGCCTTCGGGACAAAACGCGCGGTACGATAGGTTCCTGTATGCGGTTAACCGCTGTGGTGCTTCTCGCCCAATTGATTATGTGCGTGTCGTGCCATCCACCAACACCGACGACAAGCCCGATGGCGGCGATCATCCAAGAGGAAGAACCGTCCCGCCCGAATTCGGTGGATAGATTGTCGGCCATGTCGCCAAACCTGGACACTTATTGGAAGGCATATATTTCCAAAGAAGGGGATAGTCACCGTTCCGATTTGTTCCAGCAAGTTGCATTGGAGCTTGACGGCGTTCGGCGAGACGGCCCATCCACGGTTAGCGAACGGGAGGTGCTATCATTTCTCGGCCTGCCTGATTGTGGCACTCGAATTCAAAATGAGACGAATTATGTTTACGCCTACTTCCGCACGGCAACTGGAAGTCGATGGGTCGTGTTTGTAAGCATAAAGAACGGTCAACTCGATAAAATGGGGTGGAACGACGCTTCGGTGAATGACACCAGCAATTGGACACATTACCACAAGTGGTCAGAGGTACTTGGTTCTGCAAAATGAAGTGTTGTTGTCGATAATTCTCAAACTGAACCAACACGGCGGTGGTATGACTGCCGTGCGCACGCCTCATTCCGCGCGGCTCTCGAAGAGTATCGCATCCCATGAGCTGGACGAGCACGGCTCGAACACCAAGCCCGCTTCCACGCATTTCAGCATCAGACCCGCCTCGGAGACTCCCCAGAATGACTGACGTTCTGGCGTGACAATCACGTCCTCGACGACAGATGACCATCCGTCGTTGTTGACCCGGTCTCCGATGCGAGCGACCTCGCCAGTTGCATAACGGACGGATGGCTCTTCGGGAGGCATAACGGGTAGCGGTCCGTGGCTGCTGGAGGCGATGGCGAAGGAACGCGAATGTTGAGCAGCTTCCTGGCCTACGCCAACGAATATCGGCTGCCCCGTTCATCCTTCAACGGCGTTCGCTTCAGCTTTTTCTCTTTGACGAGTTTCGAAAGGATAGTCGCTGCCGCGCCAGCGCGACCTTCGCTGGACCAATGCTTCTCAATCTCATTGCCGATTGGATTCGATTTGCTCTTCACGAAATCGAGGATCATCTGTTCGCCGCTGACCGCGAACTGGCGACGGACCCGCCTGCGCTTACGGCCCTGATGGCCAATCGTGGCGGTCCTCTTCGCCATCGTGGCTGCGACCTTGGTGCCGACGCCCAAATCCGCGAGATGCTTGAGGATAACCCTGGCGGATTCTTCCAAGTCGGCAGTTCTCGCCTTCCGCTCCTTGTCGATTTGTTTTAGCGTCCGAAGCAGGTTCTTTATGGTCTGCTGCTTCATCCGTTCGGTTTTCTTCAGCAGTCTCTGAATGTGGGTCGCGATGTTGGGCATTGAACCGTCCTTTCGTGTGGCGGAGAGCTTACGGCCAAGTTCTGTATTCTTCAACCCGTGTAAGAGTGGATACACTCAGCACGGATCGGTCCTGCTTACGCCAGCAGTGGCAGCAGGGTTGACCGATCATGTTTGGGAGATTGAGGAGTTGGTCGCGCAGCTCGACTAAACGGAATACCCATCCATAGAATCAAATTCCTCGGCAGACGGTTTTCCGACGCGATCCGCCGAAGAAAGGAAATAAAATGCCCAAAGAAATGTTAGATCGTCGTCCTGTGGAACTCCATGCCGCAGCCTTAATCGCGGCAGCAAACATTTATGCGACCAAAACTGGAGAAACACCCAGAGATACGATAAGCCTTTTAGGGTCTAGGTCACGAGCGGGCGATCCTACTCCGGCCAAGCTGATTGCAGAATTCGCAAAAGAACTTCTTAATGCGTATTCGCCGCTGCCGCCTCTCCCAGAACTTGGCTCTGTAGCGTGAACTCAACGCCCACATTGGAGCGCGGAAGATCAATCACGATCAACTTCAAGCCGATGTCCACCGCTTCATTTACGTCCTTAATCATCGCGGGAATATTCAGCTTTTGTCTGTCCCACAACCGCGTCCTACGCAAAGGAATGCGGTTGGCGGGACATTTACTCCTCAGCAACCAGTCACAACAATCGGTATAATCCCACGGGTGTGAGCATCGCACCCATCACCAAAGACCTTTTCCTCAACGCCAGAGCGTGCCCGACGCTCGGCTGGTTCCTCCGCAACAGGCTCTCTGAAACGCCGCCAACCGAAGGCGAGTTGTTTCGCATGGAGCAGGGGAAAGAAGTCGGACGGTTGGCCCGCAGCCTGTTTCCAAATGGTCGCCTCATCCCAAGCGGAACGAACGAGGCCGCAGCCAAGAGGACGCAGGCCGCGATTGCCAACCCGAGACTCGCCGTCGCGTTCGAGGCCACCTTCGTCGTTGGCAATTACGTCGCAAAACCCGACATCATTGAGCGTGAATCGGAGGGCTGGCGCGTCATTGAGGTCAAATCCTGTCTGGCGGATACCGATCAACTCGAAGAACTGATCGACGACCTCACATACACCGCGATGGTTCTGAAGCGGGTGGGCGTGAACGTTGTCGCCGCCGAGTTGATGTTGATCTCTCGCGATTTCCGAAAGGGGCAAGCGACATCGCTTCTGTTTCAGCGACTCGATCAAACCGACGAAGTGCGCCAACGTCTGACTGAGTTCGATGGACTTTGGGATACCATCGACAAGGCGACAACTGGGAAGAACCCGCCGAAGCCGAAGCTCGTTTCTGCCTGCCGATCATGCTCCCATTTCGATGCCGGCTGTCTGGGCAAAGGCGTCAAGCATTCGATCTTTTGCCTGCCAGGACTTCGCCCGAACCGACTGGCAGCATTGGCCAACGACGGCATCATCGACGTTAAGGACTTGCCCAAGAGCTTCCCCCTGACGCCGATCCAGCAGCGTGTCGCTGATTGCATTGGCTGCGGCAAGCCGTGGGTCTCGCCCTCGCTGGGCAGGGGTCTTCAGCAGTTGAAATGGCCAGTCCGCTACTTGGATTTTGAAACGGTCATCACGGCGTTGCCGCTCTACGACGACATTCCGCCGTATGCTCAGGTCACGACGCAATACTCCCTTCATTGCCGCGAGCGGACTGGCGCTGACCTCAGTCACGCCCAATATCTGGCCAATCCGATGCGTGATTGCGAAGAGGAGTTGTCCAAGCAGCTCGTACAAGATTGCGGAGAAAGCGGAAGCATCGTCGTGTATTCTGGGTTCGAGAAAACGCGCATCAACGGGCTGGCCGCTCGGTTTCCGAAACTCAATTCAAAGCTGGTGAAACTGACGGAGCGGCTGTTTGATCTTTTGCGCGTTATTCAGGACGGCTATTACCATGTGGATTTCGGCGGCAGCTTTTCCATCAAGGTGGTGTTGCCTGTTCTCGTGCCTGAGCTTCGTTACGACGGGCTTGCGATTGGCGACGGCGATACAGCGATTGCTCGGTTTGCTCGGGCGGCGATGGGACAATGCTCAGCAAACGAGTTGGTGCAGTTGCGGACGGATTTGCTGGCGTATTGCGCGCAAGACTCGTTCGCGATGGTTCGGGTCCATGATGCGCTGGTGGCGATGTGTCGGGGATGATCCGTCGTCGGGCTGGGACATCATCAGGACGCGGCAGTCGGGCGGCTGCCGTTATTTCTCGGCCAGTTCCTTGAGCTGCGGCAGGAGATGCTTCCAGATTTTGGCGTAGCGTTGTTTCATGTCGGCGTCGATGAAACCGAAACTGCGTTGACCCAGACGCAGCAGGGTTGATTTGCCGCCAGCTTTGGGTTGCAACTCGAAGATCAAGACCGTGGTGATGGGGAGATGGGTCATGCCCAACTACCCTACGAGGCGCAGGAGTTTTCCTGGCTCGACGTAGGTGACCGTGCCAAGGAATATGGTGTTGCCTTCCCAGGTTTTGGACAACCAGCGACCGCCGGCAGTGGGTTGGAGGGATTGCTTGGATGCTTTGCTCGGGTCGGGATCAAAACGGAACCATTTTTCGACGTTGATGAGCGAGGACCACACCTTGTTTGGCGAAGCCTGAATCGGCAGCTCCGTGATGGATTGAAAGCCCGTGGGTTTTAGCTTCAGCAGCTTCAGTGGATTGGCAGCCATGATCGTCTCCTTCGGTTTGGGTTGACCTCGGCGATGTCGCTGAGGTTTTGACGATTCTACCGTATCCACGACCCATACGCCTGGGGCTGATGATGGCCTAAAGCGGTCAGTCGGCGATAATGCTTAGCATAGGGCCATGTGCCAAGGATGAAGCGGAGAGCATCGGCCAAGGAGAGCGGTACCGTGGAAATCTCGAACGCCTACGTGGTGCTTCGTGGCAAATCAGGCGAGCGATACCGTAAGGTTCTGCAACTCGATCTGCTTCCGATTGTCGAGCCAGTGCCATCCAAAATCGACGCAGGGGATTACGGAAATCTGACGGCGTTCGCAATCGACGCCTCCCGCCTGAGCGAAGCCCAGAGGCAGCGGCTGATTGACTGGATTGTGCGGGACGGTGACGATCAGAATCGCGAACGTGTGGCGGCAGATGTTGAGGCGAACAAAGCGATGTACAACGTTGGCGAAGGCGACGAGCCAGGCGTGATTATCCACGACCCGAACGCCTGGGGCTGAAGGTGGCGAAATGGCCATACTGAATTATGAGTCGTCGGATAATCTGCCTCGCGCTCCTTGGTGGAAGATATACCTCGTCGGCATTCCCGTGGTGGCAATTCTCTACGTCGCCGTCGTATTGTTCTACATTGACATCTATCTGAAAATGTTCCACCATCATTCCGCTGTTTTTGAGGCCACCTTTTCCTACCCGTTCTTGAGCCTTGTTAATGATGGGGGGAAACTACCACGGTTATTGCGCGGGTTTGTCGGAGGTGCAGAATTAGCCTGGATTGCGGTTGCTCTTGATGGAATGTTTTGTGGTCTTGTCATCATGGGCGGTTGGCACGTCGCTCGGTCGATTGATCGAAGGGTAAAGCGGCGTTGAGATTGCGGCGATTTCTGAAATCACCCAACGCGACGGGCACCTGAAGAGACCTTGATGACGAAAGCGGCAACGTCTTGAACTGCCACTTAAAAACGGCACGCCAGTTCTTCATGGAGAGGGTTTGTTGGCCCTTTTTCAACTCCGTGAATTGCTGGCGTGTCTCTCAATCTTGGACGGTCGGCTCTCCGTAAAAGTTACGCTCTTGGCCGCTCGTCCACTTCTAATGTCATCATAGTTCGCGTCGAACAAATAGCGACGAAAATGTCGTCGGATTTGAAGATATTCTGCTTCGGCCTCGTTTTTGGGAGTGCCGATGCGGTAAATGGCCCACGACCTGCTCAATAATTCTTGCAAGCCCCTGTGGCTTGTGTGACTGGATTGCGGTTGCTTGTAATGGAATGTTCCGTGGTTTTTGTCTTCGTTGGCGCTTGGCACGCTGCTGCGTCGGTTCGTCGTAGGAACTCTTACCTACTCCAAGTCGAGTGGTAAACCTGATCGCCGCGACCCGTCCCTCGACCTAGTATTAAACATGGCCCCATGTCCGCGTTGACTATTAGGGCTGGGGCGAAAGGGTCTTACGGCATCCCGACGACGGGCACCCGCAGATCGGTCATCAGGGTCCGACGCATTCCATTCCAAATGGAACCCCTAGCCAGAGGCTTCGGGAGCGACATCGGACCCTGCGTTTGTTTTCGCACGTCTTGGCAGGAATCAAGGTCAAAGAACAGACGGCCCCAAAGACCAAGGGCAAAAAGGCGAAGTAATTGGATAGATCAGGGCAATTCGCCCAGCGTTCATGGAGGATGCTATGAGGTCGCCGCATATTGATGATTTTGTCCGTCTGATGAAGGACATTCCAGAACTGGCTTTGAGTCGAGGCGAAATTGGCGTCGTCCGCAGCACTTGGTTTGCGCCATCTGCTGCCTATGAGGTCGAATTCCACCAGATCGGCCATGATTACCAAACCCGCACCTTGCTTATGGCCGAGCAGGTTCAGGTAGAGTAGAGAACAATCCCAGTTCCCTCCCATTGAAGCTGGGAGCCTGCGTTCGGTTTCGCCGCTTTCGTTCACGCATGTTTCGCTCCTATTGCAGACGTGACGACCACCAATCGGTCGCCTCGTCTTCCTTTGCGCGCGGAGCGTTGAACGGGCCTTCGCGATTTGAGGTGAACATTTCTTTCGTGCTGCGGAGGTCATCATGGGGTGGATTTCAGTGCCGCTGTATCTCAAGATATGTCCATGTATTTCGACCGAGGCGAAACCGTCACCTTGAAGCGAGCCGACCTGTATCGAAAGGTTTGGGAAAAATCGACGGTCCAGTTGGCAAAGGAACTGGGCATCTCGGATGTGGCAATCGCCAAATTATGTAAGAAGCATCATGTCCCCAAGCCTCCGCCCGGCTATTGGGCGCGATTGGAGCACGGCCAGAGCGTTCAACGGCCACCCTTGCCGAAGTTAGACGACAAAGACTTGGAGGTTGTTCGATTTCAGCGAGGGCAGTCGTCTGAGGATCAGGCCACGAAAGACCCCGAAACCGCGTCGAAGATCGCAGCCGAGAAAGATGCGGCCAACCAGATTGTTGTCGCAGACCAGTTGGCAGAACCGCATGCATTGATCGAGCGCACGCACAAGAGCCTCAACAGTGCTGCCGCCGACGAGCGCGGCATCGTCAGACCGAAGGCAAAACAGTGTTTGGACGTTGCCGTTAGCAAGGCAAACGTTGACCGTGCTATGCGGATTATGGACGCGCTCGTTAAGGCATTGGAAGCGAGGGGGTTTCCAGTTTCAGTGGCCGATAGCGAAGGAAGCCGCGCCACTATCGTTCGGGTGCTGGATGAGTCTTTGAAGATCGGCTTGAGCGAAAAGGTGGACCGCAAGGAACGTCCCCCGACTCCGAAGCAACTCGAAGAAAAGGCGCGGTTGGGCTTTTCCTGGGAGCGAACCGTTTACGATTACCACCCCACTGGCAACTTGACGCTGAGCATCCTTTCGGGCCGCTGCCATAATCTGCGGCGTAACTGGACAGATTTGGTTCGCCGCCGGGTTGAAAGCTGCCTGAACCCTTTCATCGCGTCTCTAATCAAAGTTGCGCATCAAGAGAAGCTCGACCGCATTGAATCCGAGCGCCGTGAGCGGGCATGGGCGGAGGAACAACGCCTTCGTGAGGAGGAAGCCCGCCGTATCGCGGAAGAAAAGGCGAAAGTCGAAAACTTCGATAGCGTGGCGTCGGCTTGGCGAAAGAGCCTGGAACTCCGTGCGTTCGTCGCTGCCCTGGAGAACGCCGCCGTTCAGAAACTCGGTCAAATCGATCCTGAAAGCAACCTGGGGCGATGGCTCACCTGGGCGAAATGCCATGCTGACGGTGTTAATCCGATTGAGGCGTCTTTGAAGAGTCTCACCGCGATGCATGGGGATTAGCAAGCAAAATACCGCCTAACGAAGTAAGCCGCCGTCTAAATGGCGGCTTTCTTGTTTTCCTACTGCACACAACGGCCATCTATTTAACACCTTAAAACAGGACCGTAGCCAGCTAACATTCTGCCCACTTTTCGCTTGAGGGGAAGCACAACGCACGGTAGTTCACGACTACCTAACTCAATGTGAGTTGAAACCAGTTATCTCTTTCAAGGAGTCGGCATGAAGGTTCAGAACCCGTTTCGCGTTGGTGGTTCCTATTATTCAGTCGTTGCGGCGCTGGAGGCATTGGGCGTCGGAAAGATGCACAGCGCCGAGCAATTCAGCAAGGCATTTGCCGAGGCGATGGGTCCAGCGAAGTTCGCGGAGTTCAAGGCGGTGAAGCCGCGCAGCAAAAAGGGCAAGCCTTGGCAGGAGCGAATTCTGCAAAACGGAATCGTGGTTTGCAGACCCGACTACGGTGCGCCCCTTCGGGAAGTCGGCTTCGAAGTATTGAAGGAACGGGACAAGGACGGCTATTCATTCGGACTGTTTCCGATCAAGGGGTTCAAGCCCAAAGCGCAGGCCGTTGCCCCCGTCGCCCGGAGCAACAGCAAGGTTGCTCGGAAGGCCGTCAAAGCCAAGGCGAAGGGAAAGACGGCGAAGACGGCCAAGTCCAAGGGCAAAGGCGTTAAGGCGAAAAAGTAGACGCTATCGCGGCGCGCTGATTAGCCATCCTTCGGGATGGCTTTTTTGTTGGTGCGCCTTGCTCGTCGATGTACTCCGAGACGATTTCTTGCTCTTTTTTGTGACCAGTGAAAATTGTTTTCACCAGGTCAATATTCCGTCAGAAATTTCGTTGCAAAGTATCTTCCACAATGGTCCCGTGAGAGCGGTCTAACATGAAAGGAGACCAATGGGCGAAACGCATATCGACTCTATA